>JBDUEG010000153.1:0-6956 GCA_040002575.1 Ginsengibacter sp. | reverse complement strand
GAAAGAAACTGGATAAAGCAAATACCTCCTGTATTGAAGCAGATATATGGGAAGCTTTGAATGATATCCTACAACCCTTTGAGCTTCCTGATTGTTTCCTTTGGGTCCTCGGAACTAAAGACTGCGCTACCAGTAACCAACACGTCTGCACCGGCGTCAAATATTTCCTTTGCATTTTCTAACGAGACGCCACCATCAATTTCAATAAGCGCCGAAGATTTCGAATTGCTTATTAATGTTTTCAGATCTTTTATTTTTTGAATAGAATATGGAATGAATGACTGCCCGCCGAAGCCGGGATTTACCGTCATTAGATTAACAAGGTCGACATCGGCAATAATGTCTTGCAATAATGTTATTGGTGTGTGTGGGTTTACTGCAACTCCTGCTTTCATACCTAATGCTTTTATCTGTTGAATATTTCGATGCAGATTGGGGCATGCCTCGATGTGTACTGTTAATCCGTCAGCACCTGCTTCTTTAAAATCGGCAGCGTATTGGCTTGGCTCCACTATCATAAGATGCACGTCAAAGAATTTTTTTCCAACTGTGCGAAGTTGTTTGATAACGTGCATTCCAAAACTAATATTCGGCACAAACCTTCCATCCATTACATCAAGATGAAACCAATCTGCTTCGCTTTCATTAATCATTTTACATGCATCGTCCAGGTGCAAAAAGTCGGCTGTTAAGATTGATGGAGCTATTATGGGCATAGAGTAAGATGAATTTAAAAGTTGAGAGTTAAGAAAAATCATTGTTGTCCAGCAAAATTTGCTATCGGCCACAAAGCCTTATTCAATGCGACTTTCATAGCCCCCGCCTTTAGGTAGTGTAATAATTAAAACCCAATGACAGTAAGGCTTTAGCCTAATTACATCAAATAATATGGGTTTAAAACTGCGAACTATCAATGTTTAGCTAAAATTAATCTATTGTTGAATCGGAATTTTTAATTTTTAATGTTGCATTTTTAATCTCTCTAGTGCCTCCCGCGCTTCGATAAAATCTTTGTCGTAGAGAAGAGCATTCTGATAACTTTGTATCGCATCATCAGGCTGCTGCAGTTTTTCATAGCATTTGCCCATCCAGTAATATCCTTCTTCAAAATTATTCTGGATGGTAACAGCTCTTTTTAAAGCCTGAAGAGCTTCGTCATATTTGGAAAGATCATACAATGCAATTGCCTTTTCACGGTATGCATACATGTAGGTAAAATCCAAATGAAGACTGCTATCAAAATAATTAATGGCTTTCTTTTTCTCGTTAGTATGGTTGTAGTATAGGCCTTTTACAAAAAAAGCTTCCTTCCCTGATTTTGATCTGTTTGTTTTTAAAAGAGCGTCTGCAATAATAAGTGATTTGACATTTCTGACTTCCGCATAAACGGTGGCTAATGCCAAAAGGTATTCGGGTAAAGGATAGATATTTACTGCATGTTCAAGAGATTTAATAGCGTCAGCAGTATCGTCATCTTCGAAGTGAAGTGTTGCTTTCATATTCCACAGGTACGCATTGCCGCTATCTTTTTTTATTTCTTCATCGGTGAGTGCAATCGCAGAATCGTATGATGCATCATTGCGATATGCTTCAATTAAATTTTGCACAAGCATTAAAGAATCGGGATATTGTTTTATTAATTTTTTTAATGATTCTTTGGCATTACCAGGTTGAGACTTTTGTATTGCTTTATCATCGCTATTACATGAAGTCATGAGCATAAAAAGGATAAGTACTAAAATCGTGGATCTCAATTCCTTCATTTAACAAATTTACTAAATCATCCTGTAGCTGTTGATTCTATCGATGGTGTAAAATATAAAGTTTGGGTAAATTGCATGCAAAGTGAAATCAAATGTTTAAGTTTTTTATCCCTGCTTTAAGTTTATGGTGCTCCCTTTATTGTTCAGTGCCGGATATTTCGGCTTCGCATCAAAGTCTTTCTTCAGACACACTGCAATATCCTGAAGAAACCCACTTCAGAAATATAAGGCAGCTAACTTTTGGAGGCGATAATGCGGAAGCCTATTTTAGCTTTGATAGCAAGTATATAATTTACCAGCGTACAGATCCTAAAAATGGAATCATGTGCGACCAGATTTGGATGGGGAAAATTCCCGCAAGCCCAGGGGAAAGTTTTGAGCCGAAACTGGTAAGTAATGGGCTCGGACGTACTACCTGTTCCTATTTTTATCCTGACGGGAAACACATTTTATATGCTTCAACCCACCTTGGTTCGAAAGAATGTCCGCCGGTGCCTGACAGGGTAAAATTGAAAAGATATATATGGCCTATTTACGAGAGCTTTGATATTTTTAAAGCAGATACCAACGGCAATATTGTTCAACAGCTTACTTCAACCAAAGGGTACGACGCCGAGGCGACTATTTCACCCATGGGCGACAAAATTTTATTTACATCTACCCGTAATGGTGATCTTGATCTTTATACCATGGATCTCGACGGAAAGAATGTAAAACAAATAACCAATGTGCCGGGTTATGATGGAGGCGCATGGTTTAGCCCGGATGGTAAAAAAATTGTTTGGCGTGCAAGCCGGCCTTCAACCAAAGAAGAGATCGATGATTATAAAAATCTTTTAGCGCAAAATTTGGTGGCGCCTACTTCCATGGAAGTTTGGATTGCGAATGCCGACGGAAGCGAAGCAAAACAAATCACTTTTCTTGATAAAGCTAACTGGGCTCCAAACTTTACGCCTGATGGAAAGCATATTATATTTTGCAGCAACCATGAATACGCAAGAGGATTTCCTTTCAATATGTACCTTACTGATATCAATGGAAAAGGTTTGGAAAAGATAAGTCGCGATAATGGCTTTGATGCCTTTCCCATGTTTAGTCCTGATGGGAAAAAGATAATTTTCAGCAGTAATAGAAATAATGGTGGAGGGCATGATACGAATATTTTTATAGCTGATTGGGTGGAGTAATAATTTCCTTATCGGTTATAAATTTATTCAAAAATGAACAGCTAAAATTTTTTAAGCTGTCGTACGTTATTAGTTAAAGCCACCTATGAATTTTAAAGATCGTTTTGTTTTTTGTTTACTTTCAGGTATCACAATTATTTTCTCCGGGTGTTCAAAAAATGATACTACTACCGGCCTTCCTCCAATTAATGCGGCAAACAACAAGACTACAGGATATTCCGGTAAAGATTTTTTAACCACTAATAGTTTTAATTCTTTAAAAATTGAAATTCAATATATGCCGGGCTTCCAGCCGGATGCTGCATCAGTTAATAATATTACTTCATTTCTAAGTTCTTTAATAAATAAACCGAATGGTATCACTGTTACACAACAGCAAATTCCTTCGGGGAATAAAAATTCTTATACAATAAACGATATTGCTGTTATCGAGCAAAACAACCGCAGTTATTTCAATTCGGGGAGTCAGCTAGCCGTGTATGTTTTGGTTACAGATGGAAATTACAGCGATCCTAATGTGCTGGGAGTCGCCTACAGGAATACATCACTATGCCTTCTTGGAAAGAAAATATTTGACAATTCCGGTGGAATAGGCCAGGCGAACCGTACTAAACTTCTATCAACAGTTTCAGAACACGAGTTTGGGCATTTGCTTGGATTGGTTGATCTTGGAACTCCAATGCAGGCAAATCATATAGATGCTGCACATGGAAATCATTGCAATGTTCAAAGTTGTTTAATGTATTATGCGGCTGAAACAACAGACCTGCTTGGGGTTTTAATTACCGGTAATATCCCTGCTCTTGATTCCCAATGCTTAAATGATTTGAAATCAAATGGCGGGAAATAATTAACTAATAACCAATCTTTAATTATCACCATTAGCCAATTATCACACTACCGAATTAATTCTATTACCTCGCAATCTTTTATTTCTTTTTTATCAATCACAAAACGAATAAGGGTTTGGATTTTCTGAAAGCCCTGTTTACCTGCGGCGCCAGGATTCATGTGAAGGCAATTCAATTTCTCATCGTACATTATTTTCAAAATATGTGAGTGGCCGCTAATAAATAATTGCGGCTGATGAATCAAAATTTCTTTTTTGGCTTCAGAATTATACCTGGGAGGATAGCCACCAATATGGCGCATCATTACTTTCACTTCTTCACATACAAATACAAGTTGTTCGGGGTAAACACTTCTTATATCGTACCCATCAATATTTCCATAAACGCCTCTTAATGGTTTAAAGGCACTCAAATTTTCGGCAATAGCAAATGTTCCAAAATCTCCGGCATGCCATATCTCATCGCAATTTTTAAAATGCTCAAAAATAGTTTCATCTAAAAAATTATGCGTGTCTGAAATAAGTCCAATCTTCGTCATTTATAAATTTTGTAATACTTTTTCAGAAAATGTTTTTGCTGCCACAAATCTTAAGACCTAAAGCAGTCATGTAAAAATAATTAATGATTAATTTTGATAAGTAGAAAAGCGCAGCTTGTATAATTCTTAATTTTTAATTCGATATGCCTCACTATCAGAAGTCCGGATCTATTCCCCATAAACGTCATACGCAATTTCGCAAGCCAGATGGCAAACTATATTCCGAACAGCTTTTTTCGACAGAAGGGTTTTCATCAGACTCTTCTCTGCTTTACCATACGCATCCGCCAACACAGATAATAAAAACCGAGAAGCCATATTCGGTGATGCCTGAGGTGGCTGAAGAAAAAATGTTGCAGCATCGCAGTTTCCAGGGATTTAAAATAAAACCGGAAAAAGATTATATAAAAAGCCGCAAACCTGTTTTGGTAAACAACGATTGTCATATTTCATTAGCAGCGCCTGGCCAGGGAACCGGAGATTACTTTTATAAAAATGCTGATGCTGACGAAATGCTTTTCGTGCATGAGGGTTCCGGCACTTTAAAAACTCAATATGGAGAAATCGATTTTGGTTATGGCGATTATGTTGTGATTCCAAGGGGCAGCATTTATCAAATAGATTTTAAGAGCGGGGACAACAGACTTTTTATTCTGGAGTCCTTTAGCCCTATTCGCTATCCAAAGCGATATGTGAGCAGGTTTGGGCAATTGTTGGAAAATTCGCCTTACTGTGAAAGAGATATACGAGTGCCACAAAATCTGCAGACAAATGATCTAAAAGGAGACTTTCTTATTATGACAAAAAAGAAAGGAATGATGTACGGAATTCATTACCTGCATCACCCATTCGATGTTATAGGCTGGGACGGATGCTGTTACCCTTTTGCTTTCTCAATTCACGATTTTGAACCCATAACCGGACGAGTCCACCAGCCGCCACCTGTTCATCAAACTTTTGAAGGAAAAAACTTCGTGGTCTGTTCATTCGTACCAAGAATGTACGACTATCATCCACAGTCCATTCCCGCCCCATACAATCATAGTAATATCGATAGTGATGAGTTGCTCTATTATGTGGACGGAGATTTTATGAGCCGTAAGCATGTCACCCGGGGAATGATTACGCTTCACCCAGGTGGTATTCCTCACGGGCCACATCCTGGCGCGGTTGATAAAAGTATTGGGATGAAAGAAACAAAGGAACTGGCTGTGATGGTAGATACTTTCCATCCGCTTCAGCTTACTAAAGAAGCACTTTTAATAGAAGATGACGATTATGTCATGAGCTGGGCGGAGTAAAATATTCTCTTTTTATAAGAAAAGTTTTTTGTCTTTATTTTTTCTATTAGTTTTATTTCTCTTTAATTTGTTTTAAATAAATCATTATGATAAAATACAGTGAACTAAAAAAAGGTGATTACGTGCTTGCAGAAAGTGACGGCCAGGCGTGGCAGGGTGAAGTGACTAAGTTTAATAATGACGAAAAGGAAATAAGTGTTTATAATGGTGTGCAGGACTTTTATTTTAAAGCGGACGATTTATATCCTTTACCACTGGATGAAAAGCAGTTGATGAAGCTAAACTTTAAAAAACAAATTAATGAGGACGGTTCGATTAAATACATGAAAGACGCATTCAGGATTAAAACTTCTTCACAAGATAATTTTTCAAATTTCGAACTTTGGTATCGCAATGAAAAACGAATCATGCTTCATCCGATTTCTGTACACCAGTTACAGAACCATCACTACGAAATGACGAAAGTTCACCTCACCGACGCTGTAGTCTGATTATTTTAAAGTTGCGCTTACAAGCGTAGTCTCAGTATCAAGGTCCTGAACTACACCGGCAAAATTCAAATGAACAACGCTTGAATTTTCAATAAGTCCGTATTTAGGAGCATAATAGCTATTTATGTCTGTTACTAATGAAGCAGCAGGAATAAGACTTGAAGCAATTGTTGTTGATACATGAATCACATTACTATAGGTAGCCGCACCAACGGTTCTTGTAACATCCTTTTCCGCAACATGGTTAGTAATTGTGAAGGGAATTGGAAGGGGGAATCCGGGAATAATCACGCTAAGATCCTGGCCCCAGTTAATTCCAATATTTATGTTATCCTTTAAATACAATCTTTCAATTGCAGCTGTACCGAGGCCTGCAGGCAATGAATCAAATTGATAATAGTCATGACCGCTAAGGTTTAAATATTGATTGACTCCTGCAGAGTTATTAAAAACATGATAGGTTTTTCCATTTATTAAGGAATCCTGAGAGGTGGATGTAACTGTATAATCCGTTGGCGCAGTTGAGCCCGAATTATCCACTTCGTGATAATTCCAGGTGCTGCCTGCAGCAGTGTTATAATAAGCATCCGGTTGTGATGGGGGATTTGAGTTATTATCGCTCTTTTTGCATGAAGCTATAAACAGTATTAATGAATACAAAATGGCGGATTTGATTTTCATATGTTTAGTTTTACGGAGTTGGCTGTAATAATAGCTCTTTTTTTGTAAAATTAAATTATTTACTCCTATCTTTGCGCTCCCAAAAACAATATGGCCAAACAAGCACTCATTAAACAAGATGGTACAATCCTGGAAGCCTTATCC
>JBDUEG010000152.1:0-6975 GCA_040002575.1 Ginsengibacter sp. | reverse complement strand
CTGATGGCGCAAGTTTCGTAGCAAAGGTTTTGTGGGCTTGCTATACTTGTGCCATATAATACTAACTGTAACTTAATTCAACTAATCCCTTCATCCCGCAGAAATCTCTTGCGCTACTATACGACCCGTCCTGAAAAAAGCTGAGAATATATTCGTCGCCCCGCCATATTGCAATGCAATGTTAGCAGCGGTAGGATTTAATGGTCAGCGCAAAAATTTCCATCATCAGGGAAGCACCAATGTGGAATATTCATCTCGAAGGTTTGCAGCAATTCAATTTTTCCATCAAAAAAGATAGCTTCGTCGTTATACATAGCATCAAGTTTAGCGTCCATAACATAAAAATCACCAAAAATGCTATCGCATTTGTGACAACCGAACGACATATAAGAATTTCCTATTGTATTACTAAACCGTTCCTTAATTTCCCCAAGTTTGAAATTTAAATCTGGTCGACTTTCAATAAAGTCTTTTGCTAGCGCTATTATTTCAGGATTATATTCAACACTGTTTGATTCCCAAAGAGCTTCGTCAGGTTTTATTTGTGCATTACATGAAGAGTTAAATGGTGTCGCGACATAATAGAGATGATTTAACTCTTTACACTTCCAACATGTCATTTCGTAAAAGACAAGCTTTGGAGTCTGTATCTGATTTGTCTTTGCTAAGGTCATAAACCGGATATTGCTAGCAATGAAATTTTCGAGAAAATCTTGTAAATCAATTTTTCTGCGTGTGCCAAGATTTACGATTAAATTTCCCTTGACATCGTCCTCAACATAAAATACAGGCAAATCTGGCCTCTCATCGATCAACTTGGGTATTGGTTTTTCAAAGAGCCAACAGCCAAGGATTTTGTCTCGGATGTATTTCGACTGTCGCTCTAATGTTTTCTTTAGCGACTGTGGGCTCAACTGAATCTCAAAGGCAATAGGCATGCTTTCATTTGGAACAAAAACATCAGCTCTCCATCCATTACCTCTGAACTCTTGCTTTGCTTCAATTCCTACATTCTGACAGGCAGATAATATCTGCTTTTGTATTCTATCGTGTTTTCTAATTCCGTCCATTTGCAGTTGAGATGTATGTATCAGCCTATTGCTGCGAACTCATAAATATACGAATGTTATTAGCCTATCTAAATCATAACAATTTTCATACACCATGATAATCTATTTCCCATTCTTCGGATGCATTGTCCAGTCATAAGGTGGCTTTTCAATGTTCCTTATATAACTTTCTAATTGCTCTTTTATCCTTTCGTAATTATTTTCATTTTCTACTTTGCCGCCAATCACTTTCCAGTTTATTTTTTTCTTGTCGCCGTTCTTTCTTATTAAGGGCCTGTCAGATTGAAATTGTATTTGCCTGTTCTTATAGGTCAGTGTATATATTTCCATACTATCAGATAAATATGTTTGCTCTACTTTAAAAACATATTCTTTACTAAAATGCAATTCTATTTTAAAGGGAGTAATCCTGAGATCCATTTGCTAAAATAATTAGCAGGAAAGATACCCATTTTTAAAGGCAATTGTTATTTCCTCTAAACAACTTTTTATTTCCTCAGAGGAGATCATCATTTCCTCAGAGAAGATCATCATTTCCTTGCAGGAGATCATCATTTCCTTGCAGGAGATCGTCATTTCTTTAGAGGAAATCGTCATTTCCTCAGAGGAGATCGTCATTTCCTTAAAGGAGATCGTCATTTCCTTAAAGGAAATGGTCGTTGCAACAGAGGGAATGAGCGTTTCCCCTGAGGCAAAAAGGCCCGCAAAAAATGCGGACCTGTATTTCTACTTAGTAATAATCTTTAGTGTATGCATTGTAGTTATTCAACTCTTAAATGATACGGGTAATGCCATAAAAATTTCCAATGTTTCTTTTTAAATGTTGCCTTGCATATTTTAAACCGGCAAGTGTTTTTACAGCGCAGGTTTTACTAAAAAGAAGATAAAAGTTGAGGGCTTTCGCTCTTGCAATATTCTTTCTTTGGCGACACTTTTGGCCTGTCAAAAATTGATAGAGAAAATGAAGAAACTTATTTTATTATTAAAAAAAACTTTTAAAACTATGCAACCAAATCTGATTCCGAGTGGAAGAGTGGTCATGCCCTTTAATAAGCTTCGGGACGCTGTTCTCGAAAACAAGGGGCAGGAGATCTATACTTCCATGCTCAACAACCCAAATTTCGTAACGCCCACGCCTGATATGCCAACACTATTATCAGTGCTGGACAATTACAGCACTTCTCTTGTGCCGGCGAAAACAAGAGAACGCACAGCTATAATCGTTAAAAACTAGAATAGGGCTATTCTTATTGCCCTCCTGAAAGCTTTAGGTAATTATATAAATTTTACGGCGGAGGGCGATCTCAGCAAATTATCAACCACAGGTTATGATACTGCTAAAACGAGGTCAAAGTCGCCGGCCATTAGCAAGCCCCTTGCACCATCGCTTACGGATGGCGCAAACCCCGGTGAGCTGGTATCTACCGCAGAGGCGGTAAAGGGCGCAAGAAATTATGTACACCAACACAGGGCGGTACTTGCCACAGGCGAAGCTGAGTGGATAAGCGTTTTCTCCAGCTCAAAGAGTTGCGTGCTGCAGAACCTGCTGCCGGGAGTAAAATACATGGTTCGCATTGGCGCCCTTGGGCCTAATAACCAGGTGATGTACAGCGATTGCGTTACGCGTATTGTACAATAAATTTTTCTATCTTTTTTTGATAAATAGCTGCCGTGTATATGGCAGTTTTTTTTGACCTAAATGGCTGGTAGCAACGAATATAATTGATTAAGTCTACTGCCAGGCCTGCCGTTATCGGTTCGTTATTAAATTTTCCCGTGTCATTATTTTAATTGCCTTCGCTGTTTCGTTTTGTCCATCGGTCATTGAACCTGGAAGCATGATTAATCTCTTCTTTGTTTTTCCATTTTCGTCTTCAAAAAAAACTTCAAAACGTGAACGTGTCAAACCAACAATGGCTTTCTTAAATTTTACTTCTTTAATTTTATTTCTGTCAATAATTGGTGTTGCTGAATTATTTATACTACTTATTATTCCATAAATTAAATAAAGTCCAAAGAGTCCGAATAAAATTGATTGAAACATTTGTTCCTTTTGATAACTGTCAAATGCGAAATACAAAAACCCTACAGAAAGTACACCGTAAATTAACAGTATTCTTAAAATATTATTTGCAACTAAAGCTTTTGCAACATTACCTACAACTCCATCACGTGTTAAAACAATTTTGTCAGGCAAAATGTGGCAAAATCCTGTCTTTGTCTTAAACATATTTTCGTTGTCCATGCCGTATTTGTAATAAACAGATACCAGGTAAATATATGGTATAAGTTTTCGTGTTTTTCCAATAATCCAATAAAAAGCGACTGCCCAAAGCAGTCGTTAAAAACTAAACAAACAATCGGTACTTACTAAAATGGAAGATCGTCTGCAGGTTCTTCCATATCAGCAGTAACCGGGGAAATATTACCTGTAGAAGAAGATGATGATGATGAATATGAATTCGAATTACCCTGTTGGTTACCTTCTGATTTGCTGCCTAATAACTGGATATCACGAACACGCATTCTTAAAGTAGCGGCAGCCTGGTTGTCTTTATTCATATAACCATCTGCTTCAGCAGAACCTTCCGCAAAAACCAATTGCCCTTTTTTAAGATAGGGCGCAATCGCAGTCCTGTCTGTCCAGTAAGCGCATTCAACCCATGTTGTACGCTCTTTTGGCGCACCGGTTGAATCTTTGAATTTTTCGGTGTGTGCCACACTAAAATTGATTACGTTTTTTCCGTTAACTTCTTTAACGATGCAATCTTTTCCAAGGTTACCAATGATCTGTAATTTAATCATGACTGTTTTTTTAATTGCCTGCCTTGCGGCGGGCGGTTATCGATGTATCTGTACGGCCGCATCCTAATTGTAAGAATGAAGCGAAATCTAATGAGTAATTACAAACCTAATTCATTTTCTTTTTCAATGTGGTTACCTGGTCCTGCAGGTTGCTTACAAGATTTACTAATGAATCAACGTCCCACCGTTGTTGCTGGGTAACCTTATTTATCACAACCTGTGCCTGCCACATTTCAAGAACGTCTGCTGTATTCACCTGGTAAGGTTGGTACGCAGCATTGTCGCTCACCAGGGTAAGTTTATTTTTATTTTTATTGCTTTTCACGACCCGCTTATATACGATCCCTTCGCTTCTGCTTACAACAATACAGGCAGAGTTACTTTTTAAATTTTCGATGTCCTCAATTCTTTCTCCAACGATAATACTACCACTCGGTGTGGGCATCATACTATCTCCTATTATTTCAAATGCCCTGAAGTTCCCCCCGGAAAGCATTGGTAAGGTGAATGTATTAAGCTCATCAATAAACTCACTATCCGCATAGCCGGCCAGATAACCTGCGGCAGCTTTTACGGGAACGAAATGGATGATATTTCTGTCAGCGCTCATCATTTTAAGCTGGCGTCTTTTGGCGAGGTAACTGGAGCCTTTCGTTTCAGATAAATCACGCAGCAATAATTCATCGAGAGTCACTTTAAAGATATCACCGATAATCTCAAGCACATCTATCCTGGGCTCAGCTCTTTCTTCTTCGTAGGCTCCGATAAGGGAACGTTTTATTCCAAGCTTATTTGCAAACTCTTCCTGCGTCCATCCACGAAGCTTACGCAAATATTTTAAATTTTGTCCTGCAACTGGCATTTGTGTGGCTAATTTATTTAGGCGAAAATACTAATTATTTTAGTTTATCCAAATTATTTCTATAAAATTCCAGGAAATTGTAATGTCAACTTATAATTGTAGAAAATATAACCCGGAAAATCTCTGCTTTCTTTAGCAGCTCTACCACTTTCATTTTATTTTTACATTAACATCTTTCAGAATGATGTTTGCGTAACTGAAATAAATAAAACTTAAAATGAAATATTTAACCCTTCTCTTTTCTGCAGCATTAATATTTTCTGCATGTACTTCTCTTTCGCAGCAAAAGCCAGCTCCATCAAAACAAAAGATGAACGTTGACCTCGCTAAATATAGCAAAGCTACTTTCGCAGCGGGCTGTTTTTGGCATGAGGAAGCATTATTTGAAAGTGTGAAAGGAGTGAAAGAAGCGGTATCAGGCTATGCCGGAGGACATACTGATAATCCAACTTATGAGTCAATAGAGTCAGGCAATACCGGCCATGCAGAAAGTGTTATGGTATATTACGATCCTACTGTAATTTCTTACGAAAAATTGTTGAAAGTTTATTTTGCCGGTCAGGATCCTACCCAGGTAGATGGCCAGGGACCGGATATGGGCACGCAATATCGCTCTATTGCTTTTTACAGCAATGACACAGAGAAAAAGCAGATAGACAATTATATCAAACAAATGACTGCATCAGGAAAGTTCAACGCTCCTATTGCTGCTCAGGTGATGCCGTTAAAAAAGTTCTGGGAGGCTGAAGGCTATCACCAGGATTTTATTGCCAACAATCCTGACCAGGGTTATGTGCAACATGTATCAATTCCCGAAATAAAACATTTCCAAAAGGAATATCCTGAGATGGTAAAGCCAGATCACAAATATTAACTCTGACTTCACCCCTATCCCTCTCCAAAAGAGAGGGAACTAAACTCAAACGATATAAGGGCTTTAAGGAATCGAATAATTGCAATCTGATAATTTCATCTATAACTAAACCGGCACATGGCCGGTTTTTTTCATTTTTAGATAGATGCTCAAAGATGATCTTCTAAATGCTACAACGCTTACAGGCGACTAAGAAACTATTTGCCCGCAATATATCTATCACTTACTTTTGCACCGTTTCAAATAAAATTTATAATGCAACTCTCTTCGATTCTATCAAGATTTAATGAGCCCGAAACTTTAAAAATGGCAAAGCTTGGCCGTGAATTGCGAGCTAACGGAATTAATATTGTTGACCTTAGCCTTGGCGAGCCTGACTTTAATACACCTGATCATATTAAAGACGCAGCTAAAAAAGCAATCGATGAAAACTGGAGTCATTATACTCCTGTGCCAGGGTATCTGGAGCTGAGAGAAGCAATATGCAGAAAACTTAAGCGGGATAATAACCTGGATTATATGCCGCAACAAATTGTGGTAAGCACCGGAGCAAAGCAAAGCCTGGCGAATACGGTCTTATCTATTGTTGATGAAGGAGATGAAGTGATTATTCCAACGCCTTACTGGGTTACCTATTCGGAGATTGTAAGATTGGCAAGAGGTACTGCAGTCTTTATTCATACCACGCCGGAAGCAGGATTTAAAATTACTCCGGAACAACTTGAGGCAGCGATAACTGCTAAAAGCAAACTGTTTATTTTTTCTTCCCCCTCCAATCCAACCGGTGCGGTTTACACGAAAGATGAATTGGAAAAACTGGCAAAAGTATTTGAAAAACATCGGGAGATATTTATACTAAGCGATGAGATATATGAGTACATAAATTTTGCGCATGATGACGGCAGTGGCCATCAAAGTATTGCTCAATTCGAATCTATAAAAGACAGGGTTATTGTATTGAATGGCTTAAGCAAAGGGTTCGCTATGACCGGGTGGAGATTAGGTTACATTGCAGCAGCAAACTCAGATATTGTAAAAGCCTGTGAAAAAATCCAGGGACAATTTACAAGCGGCACCAATTCAATAGCACAACGTGCTGCAATTACTGCTTTAGATGCGCCTCTTACAGAAACACTCTCAATGGTAAAAGAATTTAACGCACGCAAAAAAAGAGTATTAGAATTATTGAAGGAGTTACCCGGAATTACATGTACAGAACCGGATGGTGCCTTTTATATTTTTCCTGAAGTAAAAAGTTATTTTGGCAGAAAAGCAGGAGATGAAGTTATTAATAACGCCAGTGACCTTTGCATGTTCTTATTAAATACTGCTCATGTCTCCACTGTATCAGGCGATGCCTTTGG
>JBDUEG010000151.1:0-6981 GCA_040002575.1 Ginsengibacter sp. | reverse complement strand
GATGTAAAAAAATGGTTTGAAAAAAAGAAAACGATGAATGAAGAAACAAGTTTTGCATTAATGAACAAAGCATTTGAGCACCAAACGCATCACCGGGGACAAACAACTATTTATATTCGTCTGCAGGGAATAAAACCACCGAACGAAAGATTGTTCTGATGATCTCAAATTCAGAAAGTGAAGATAATGCTTTGGACATGCTTATTGGGAACAGCCAACCGGACAAAGAGTAATAACAAAAGGAAAAGAGTTACTTTTTAAAACTCCCTTAAGCCGAGACCCGGCTGGGACAGGGACAAAAGAGTGATAATATTGATAATGCGCAAATTAATTATTGACACAGAACGACTTCAAATAAGAAACTTAAAAGCTACAGATAAAGCAGACTTTCATTTTTATCGTTCTAACCCGGAAGTGACAAAATACCAAGGTTTCGATGTTTATACAACTGAACAAGCCAGCGAATTTATTCAGGGACAACTTGACAAAGAATTTGGAAAACTAGGCGAATGGATTCAGTATGGAATAGAAAATAAAAAAGCAAAAAAACTAATTGGCGACTGTGCGATTAAACTTGGCCAATACGATATAAACATTGCAGAAATTGGAATTACAATCTCTCACACTGAACAAAAAAAAGGTTACGCAAAAGAAACATTAGTGGCTATATTAAATTTCTTATTTAGCATTGAAAACTTTCACAGAGTTACTGAAATCGTGGACGCTGAAAATATTGCTTCAATTCAATTATTAAAGAGCGTTGGATTTAAACAAGAAGGGCATTTCATCGAAAACATTTTTTTCAAAGGAAAATGGGGAAGTGAATTTCAATATGCAATGCTGAAAAAAGAATGGGAAGAAATAAGTATTAACAACGAGAAAAAAATATAGAATATGCAATTCAATCAAATTTGGGCAAACTTAGCGGTAGAGGATACTACCAGAACTGAAAAATTTTATACTCAGCTAGGGTTCAAGCCCAATAATTGTCCAGCTACGCCGGAACTTACCAGCTTTCTTTTTAGTGAAAAAAGTTTTGTGATTCACTTTTTCAGGCGGGATAAACTGGAATTTGCTATGAATAATGATGCATCTAATTTGCAAAACGGCAGCGAAATAATGTTTTCACTTTCTGCGAAAAGTAAAGACGAAGTTGACAACTGGGCAACCAATGCTCAACAAGCAGGAGGTACAATTATTAAAAATGCCGGCAGGCAGGATGACGGATTTTATTACTGCGTTTTTGCTGACCCTGACGGCCACAAGTTCAATGCACTTTTTATTGAAGAGGGAATGTAAAGTGTACTATGCCTTCAAAAAAATGGTTATCATTTTATTTATTATCCAATAAATTCTACTAAAATATACCCAGATGTTTGAATCAATCTGGCACCTTTTTAGATGCAAATTTTAAAAATAATTTTATGGCAAAGAATACAGGTATGAATGCAAAGGATGAAAAGGCAGGTAAGACTGCTCACCTTTCTCCATCTCAGGCAAAGAAAGTAACCAAAAAACTTAAAGATGAAGAAAATGATCCTGCCCCAACTAAAACAGTTGCACTCGTAAACAAAGAACGGGAACGTAGAAAAAATGAACGTGGGCCTGAAGACAAAATTTTCAAAAGCCATTAAGCCTTAGCATCTTTAATAACAAAAGAACTGCTGTACTGAATTGTTAACTTCGGAGATAGTTTTTGTTGGCGATTATTTACCTTGACAGCCTAAAAAAAGAAAGGACAGTCACAAATAATGTAGCGACAATGGAAATCAATGACAGTAAGGAAAAGCTAGTGGCGCAAGATAGCGACCTTAGCTCCCAGACGTTCTATCACGGTACTAAAGCCAATCTAAATACAGGTGACTTAATAGAAATTGGCTTTAACTCAAACTATGGCAAGAAGAAGAATGCGAAATATATTTATTTAACAGCTACCCTTGATGCGGCGATATGGGGCGCTGAGCTTGCCTTTGGCGAAGGTCGTGAAAGGATATATATTGTAGAGCCAACAGGTGCAATTGAGAACGACCCCAACCTGACTGATAAAAAATTCCCAGGCAATCCAACAAGATCATATCGTTCTCTGCTTCCGTTTAAAGTTATGGGAGAAGTTACTCATTGGCAAGGGCACCTGCCCGGGCAAGTCGAAGCAATGAAGAATCACCTTGAGCAACTTAAGCAGCAAGGTATTGAGGCAATTGAAGACTAAGTAAATTGATACCGTCGCTGTTGTGCTATGTGTATAGATTAATTTTTTAGCTTTAATTGCAGAATCAGTGAAGAGCGCAATAAGCCATCGCACGAAACTTTTTGTTTTATTATTGCGCTGTGGTGGGTAAATGTTTGTTTACGAAATAAGAATAAAACGATGACAAAAATTGATCCCATTATAGCAGTAAAAGATGTTGAAGCAAGTTCAAAATGGTATCAATCAGTATTTGGATGTAGAAGTATGCATGGGGGAAAGGAGTTTGATATACTAATATCTGAAACGGATGAAGTTTTAATCTGTCTTCATAAATGGGGAGAACATGGGCACCCAACAATGACAAACTCCGCAATCGCTAATGGAAACGGATTAATACTTTATTTCAGGACAGAAGATATGAATGCGATACGGCAAAATGTTGAAAAAATAAATAGCCCTATTGAAGAAGATATTCACCTAAACCCTAACTCAACAAAAAGGGAATTTTCACTTAGAGATCCGGATGGTTATTATTTGACAATTACCGAATTCCACCAGTATGAAGGTTAAAGTTTATCGGGGGCCGTCGCTTTATTGGGTTTCTTAATTCCTATTTAAAGAATGAATTATCAAACAAGAGCGACATTGATTTGTTGATAGACTTTGAACCGGGTAAAGAAAATTTTATAATTACATAGCAGTAAATGACATCTTTAAAAGTATTCTGCGGTGGCGCTTTCTTCGGGCGAGGCGCTTCATCATGCAGCTCAAATTAATACAGAATTTTTATTCGTCTTCCTATTCGCACCGGAGGCTCTATACAGGCATATCCTTGTTATAATAAAACATCCATGCCTTATTATACTTATCTCTCAGCGCTCCGATTTTTGCACCATCGGGCATATCGCCTAATGGCTCCGTGATTGAACCGCCAACAGAAAGATTGTCGTAAAATTTTTTAAGCTCCTCTTCGCTTTCACAATTAAGGCAAAGTGTAATTGTATCTCCATCTGTCAACGGGCCTCTCCTCATATCAGATGCCATAAGCATATTACTGCCGATGGTAAGTGAGGAATGTAAGATTGAATCTTTATAAGAAGCCGGCATCATTGAGGCCATGAGAGATTCGCCAACAGTCATAAATGTAAGTTCGCCTCCCAGGCAATCTTTGTAAAAATTCATTGCCTCGCGGCAATTGTCATTAAAAGTTAAATAAGAATTGAGTCGTGCCATAATAGTAAATTTTTTTGAATGAAATTTCTTTCAACAAAAATCGGGTGATTCTTTACTTAATCGTAGGGTAGCCTATGACAACTTACGGGTTGAATGCGACATTTTCTATAGGGTCTTACTTACTTCAATCAACTTTTGTAAACCGGAAGGAATAAAGAAAGGGCTGCAGGATTAATCCGCCAGAAAGCTCAGTAACTACCGGCCTCTGAATTTTTATTAGGACGGTTTTGTTATCAATGAGGTGTAATGTAACGGATGCACGAATAGACTTATTCGCTCCAGCATTCATGATGGTGTCACCGGCTTTTCCCTTTCCGGGTTGGTCATTTTTTAAAATGGTATACGAATGCGAACCTATAGCTACATCTTCCGCAGTAAGCTTCATATCCTTTTCTAATGAACAGGAAGAGCAGCTGACAAAGGCATTAAAGACACTCAGGAAAGAGGTGTCATTAGTTTTATAATAATAAAATTGAAGTGAACTTTTAATGCTGACTTTCTTTTCATCTATTTGTTCAATTTTCAGGAACCCGTTTGTTGATTGTGCCTTCGGTTCAACGCCTGCCAGTTGCCAGTCGCCGGCAAAATCTTCGGGTAAATTGCCGGCTTTGTCACCAGTGTTGGCTGTAATATTATTAGTTTTCTCGGTTAGCTTTTTACCGCGGCTTTCATTCGCTGTCTTTTTCTGTTGAAGCGGTTCCGGCTCAACAACATTTTTTGTTGATGCTTCGTTTGACTTATCATCAGCTGGTTTTTTATCTTCTTCAATCGTATTAGTTGTGTTTTCTATTCTTGCTTTTTCAGGCTCCTTCGATCTGTTATTATTCAGGAAATAAACAATAATCACTGCCACCAGTATTACCAAAGCTGCAATAACAAATAAAAGCCCCGTATGTTTTTTATAGAACGAATTATCAGCTACCACTATCGTCCTTTCTTCTTCAGGTGGAAAGCTCTCAGTAGGAATATTTCCTTTAAGCTCATTAACAAGAAGGACTAAACCAGCGTGATAATTTTTAGTAAAGTCAATGTGTTGCAGTCTTTGCAGCCGAAAAGGAGTTTTACTATCAACAAGAATTAACGGTATCACTTTTTTATGTTCTTCCAGTGCATAGTATACTTCATCAAGCACATTATTGGAGGTAACTGATTTGGCAGTTTCTATAAACAATAAGCAATCACAAGTCTCAAGCGCCTTTTCTATTTCCATATCCCATTCCGATCCCGCCCTTATATCTTCCTGGTCAATCCATACATTGAAGCCCTCTTTTTTGAGATCGAGCGCAAGCCTCAAAGCGAAGGCCGAACCATCGGCTCTTGAATAACTAAAGAAGATTTTTTTTAAAACCATGCGTAAAAGCGTTGATTGAATGTACAGTTAAAAAAGCAGATTTTAAAAACAAGAGATGTACTCATTGGAGCCATAGCTTTTATCATGAAGCCATTCATAAATTTATGCTGAAAAAAGTTTTTCATTAATATTTTTACATCATGAGAAAAAGTATCCGGATTGTTTTACCAGTCTTTCTTTTATTAGTCTCCCACCTTTTTGCACTTTGTGCGATGTCGCAAAAAAAGAATGACTCCATGCTTGCATCAGATCTGGTAAAGCCACGAATGAGAATCATAATAGATAATGATTTTGGAGGCGACCCTGACGGCCTGTTTCAATTGGTGCATCACCTGCTGTCTCCTTCTGTTGACATCCGGGCTATCATCGGGTCTCACCTGAAGGCTGGCGACGGTTTCGATACTTCGAAAATTACAGCCATACATGCAAAAGAGAAGATAGAAGAAGTATTAAATATCATGAAGCCTGGCGAAAAATTCCAGGTATATGCAGGTGCTAATAATGCATTAGAGAAGGACGACACTCCGCAAAGATCTGATGCTGCAAACGCTATTATTAAGGAAGCCATGCGCAACGATACGAAGTTGCCTTTATATATAGTTTGTGGCGCGGGGCTTACTGACCTCGCCAGTGCTTATTTGCTGGAGCCCAGGATTGCAGACCGGCTAACACTTATCTGGATTGGCGGCCCGGAATATACTGACATTGCATTACCTCCGCCCGGCTACTCCAGCCTGGAATATAACTTAGCAATAGATCTTAAAGCAGCGCAGGTAATTTTTAACCAATCTAACATTCCTATTTGGCAGGTGCCGCGGAGCACTTACAGGCAAGTGATGCTTCCTTACTCATCACTATTGCTTAAAGTAAAAACTGCCGGTGCCATAGGCAGCTATCTTGCAAACGCCCTTGAAACGGTAATGAGAAAGACGGCAAAATGGAATTTAAACCTGGGGGAAATTTATATAATTGGGGACAGCCCGCTTGTGCTTTTAACGGCTTTGCAATCTTCCTTTGAAGCCGACCCCTCTTCGAGCGAATATGCACTCAGGCCCGCACCGCTTATCAACAACCAGGGGTTGTACGAGGTGAACACCAACGGCCGAAACATAAGAGTGTATAAGCGGCTGGATGTCCATTTACTCTTTGAAGATTTTTTTTCAAAGCTGGATTTATTCCAAACAAAATAAAGGGCTTCTTAATGCTGCCGCCAGGCTTGCATGTTGCGTTACTGTGCATATTTACATTATAACAGGACGGATGCGAATCCTCTGCTAAATTTCTGTAGCGTAATTTTTAGCTTTAGAAAATGCATCTGTCAGGTGGCGGTGCCGATCGCCGCCCTGATGTTCATCACTATCTTCATTAGAAGTTTTTTTCTCAATTGCCAGCTTATAGTAAACAACTATTCCTATTGCTGCCGTCAAAGCAAATAAAAAGATATTCTTCATAACTATTTTTTTTAAAGTATAACAATAGATATGCCATTCCAATTTCCTATGTCTTTCCTATCAATAAATTTATGTCGCTATATGAACAACCACGCTTATTAATAACAGAGTGTCCAAATTAGAGCTCAGCGTATTATTGAATCAAGGTTCAAGATTAGTGATTTTCATTTCTATGGTCAACGTATTTCATGGTAAGATATAAACAGAACTAAAACTATGAGTTCAACTACTCAACTTCTGAGTTAAAAAATTTGGTAAAATAATATTATTTGAATAAGAATATATTTTTATTGTTTATCAATATATTTTTATTATTTTTGCGACATAATTTAAACTTTAAAAAATTATGTCAAAAACAAACAACATCGTATTTAAAGGCCTGAGAATTGTTGCTTGGGTCATATTTGTTGGCTTATGCATTGAAGCCGGAGGCTTGATAGTCAATTTTATTTTCAGTCTCTACAAACCTGAATTTGTACAAAATCTTTATCAAAAGTTGGACTTAAGTGAAATGTATGAACGTAGTAAGTGGGCTTTTTTCAGTATGTATAGTTTTATACTGGTCATCTCTATTTTGAAAGCTGTCTTATTTTATGTAGTCATCGTACTAGTAAGTAAAATTGATTTGTCAAAACCGTTCAACGGTTTTGTTTCAAGACAAATTTTACTAATTAGTTACTATACTTTTTCAATTGGACTTTTGAGTTACATAGCCCGACAGTCAGCAAAAAATTTATTGCATCATGGGATAGTGACCG
>JBDUEG010000150.1:0-7115 GCA_040002575.1 Ginsengibacter sp. | reverse complement strand
GATTTTCAGTTGTGGCACCTATCAAAGTGATAATGCCTTTTTCTACGGCACCTAAAAGAGCATCTTGCTGACCTTTATTGAAGCGATGAATTTCATCAATAAATAAAATGGCATTTTCCTTTCGCTTCGACTCTTCTATCACTTCACGCACTTCCTTTACGCCGGATGATATGGCGCTCAGTATATAGAACGGCACATGTAAGGTATGGGCAATAATATTCGCTATCGTTGTTTTACCTACACCGGGAGGCCCCCACAATATCATTGAAGGAATGTGTCCGCTATCGATAGCATTTCGCAAAATACTGCCATCGCCGGTGAGATGTTCCTGGCCTATTAATTCACTTAATTTTTTTGGGCGAAGCCTTTCGGCTAAAGGTGGTAAAGCCATCAGCAATTAAAATTCAAAATGGAGAATTAGAAATAAAACCAAACCAAAATTAGATGATCCATTTAGAAGAAAAGATGAAAAATTGCGAAAGAAAATTTATCTGGATGATCCTGAGGGTAAAAAAGGAAGAATGTCTTTCATCGTGACAGGCGCTTCTTTATCATCAATCTCAATCACAACACAATAACCGTTCGCGCCGCCTGCCTGGAGCAAGGCATTTACAAGCTTTTGCTGATCGCTTTCAATTCGTTTTCCATTCCATATTTCTTTAGTGCATAAACAACCTTGAGATGGAGTAAGTGGATAGTAAGGCTGATTCAAATAATAATCCGGATCGACTGTAGTGCCATGCGCAATAATTTCCGTACGGCCTGCCTGCCCCGAATAGTAGGAATAATATAAGGGAATGAAACTGTGAAGTTGCTTAGGTATCAGCCGACTGTAATATTCAGTAGTCCAAACACTGTCGCTTATGCTACTGTCGCCAAGAAACTTCTTAATACTTGTCTCAACAGGCATTGACAATTGAACGTTTGCACTTGGCCCGATGAAATTACTCATCGAAACGCCAAAGCCATTCATGAGAAAAATCCCTTGCGGCGTATTACCATTTGAAATGTATCCAGGTAGATTCGTAAGGCTTCTTGCCAACTGCGGAATATGAACGATTTCTTTGGTACTGTCTGTAATGAATTCTCCATTCGCATTTCTTATAATCACAAGCCCGGGGTAATTCCTGTTTTTACGCTGGATACTGTACATTATAATTTTACCGGGAATAAAATTTCTGCTTAAAATCGCCTGCATGTTTTGCCTGGATATTGATTGTATGGGCTTCTTTATCTCTGAGATATGTAATTGCAGCATGTATAAAACCGGATCAATTAACGCCTGTTCGCCAAATCTCGCATTTATGAGATTTAGAAGATTATTTCTTAAGACCAAATCTTTTTTATCTGCGAGTAAATATTCTGAGCAGATGGCAAATAGCTTTGGATCAGAAGTGATCTCAAAAAGTTGATGAACCTGGCCTTTAAATTCCGTCGGGTAAACGGAATAAACCATTTCCGCCAGCGCTCTTTGAAATTCGATACTCCTTGATTTAATATTATTAAAAGCTTCATTAATTTTTTGCTCGCTGAAAGGAGTTTTATAGAGCATCAATTCAATCGCCTGAAAAGCTTCTTCCCACTTCTCTTCCGTTGAGTCATTAAGCGAAATAGAAAGATTTTTATTGATGGTATTTTTAATCATACGATCATGCATCTTCTCACGTGCCACCTTAGTTGTATAAGATGTGTAAAGAGGAGCTGCATATTGCGCAATACAACATTCAAATATGCAAAGGGAGAAGATAAAAAGTAGTGGTAATTTAAATCGTGACATTATAGCATCAAAACTATTTCACATTTACAGAAAGAAATGATTGTATTTTATTAAATGAATCAAAAAGACTCGGCCCCGTCCAACCATGATCCTCGTTAGGGTAATATACGTATTGGTTAATAACACCGGCCGCCGTTAATTTAGCCTGCAAGGATACAGCCTGCGATGCTTTGACAAGAGAATCCAGACCGCCATGAAAAAGCAAGGTAGGAGGTGATACAGAAGAAACAAAATTAATGGGGCTTGAACTCGAATATATAGCAGGATCCTGCGCAAGTGTTTTACCTACAATTACGGAGAGAATCGGAGGTATCAGAGGACTGGTAGGATTATTATACAAATCAGTTAAATCAGTAGGCGCATAAAATGAAATAACCGCTTTGGGAACAACTGGTGTATTATATTTATATGCCTGCAACAAAGCAAGATGCCCGCCTGCGCTTATACCAAATAACACAACCTTTTTGGAAATAACGTAAGTGGCCGTGTTATCCATTATAAATTGCAAAGCAGCTTTAGTATCATTCTCCTGGGTTGGAAAAACATTATTTCCATTCAATGAAAGCCTGTAGTTAATATTGAAGATCGCATAATCCGGAAAGCGTCTTTTTAATGTATCAACAAAATCTTCAAGCTCGGTTTTATCACCACTTTCCCACGAACCTCCATGGATCAATACAATTACCTTGGTTGAAAGCGTCGTTCTATCTGCAGGAAGATATGCATCGAAGTCCTGTAATGGATCGCTGCCATAAGAAACGTTTAATATTGTTTTGGCAACAACTTTATCGGGTGGTGGAGAAACCTGGTCGATCGGTTTATGACACGAAAACAAAAAGAGAATAAGGGTTGAAACGAAGAATGACAGGCGAGTTTTCATACTTATAGTAAAATACGAAAATTACTTAAGAAAATGTTTAGGTGAAGTGAAATGTTATTCTTCTTCGAAATAATCTGAGTCAATTTTTTTATTTCATAAGTATTCTGAACGGATACACCAAGGTTATGTTCAATCATATATTCGGAAAGTTTTTCACCATCGATAAGTATTATTTTGGTATCCATTTGCGATGCGTAGGTAATAGCTTCCTTTGTGAAATTAGAAGTGGATAAAAACATCTTTTTTTTGCTCTTTGTGCTGCTAATGCCCCTCAATCTTGATCCCAGTAAAGTTAATCCTTCATTTTACATCCAGTTTTATTTGCAGTTCATTCAGTTGCTTTTCATCAATGGTTGATGGTGCATCAATCATCATATCTCTTCCACTATTATTTTTCGGAAATGCAATAAAATCACGAATGGATTCGCTTCCTCCAAGTATGGCACAAAGCCTGTCAAAGCCGAATGCAATGCCACCGTGAGGTGGAGCACCGTATTCAAAAGCGCCAAGCAAAAACCCAAATTTATGTTGAGCTTCTTCCTTGCTCATTCCCAAGGCTGCAAACATTTTTTCCTGTAATTCTCTTTGGTATATTCTTATTGAACCACCGCCGATTTCATTCCCGTTTAAAACCATATCGTAAGCATTGGCTTTAATTTTTGCATAAGGATGATCCAAATACTTTTCAGCATTTTCGATTGACGGGTTATTATCAATCATTACAGAAATGTCTTCTGGCTTAGGCGAGGTGAATGGATGATGACGTGCTACCCAACGATTGCCTTCATCATCATATTCAAACAAGGGAAAATCAGTTACCCAAAGTAATTTAAACTCTTCGGGTTTACGCAACCCTAGTCTTTCGCCCATGTATAAACGCAGATCACTGATCGCTTTTCTTGTTCTTTCTTCTTTACCCGTAAGAATTAAAATAAGATCTCCACTTGACGCCTTGCAAAACTGAGAAAATGATTTTAGTTGTTCTTCGTTAAAAAACTTATCGAAACTGCTTTTTAAAGTTCCGTCAGAATTCACTTTTATAAAAGCAAGGCCGCCCATTCCAATCTGCGGGCGCTTCACCCAATCAATTAATTCGTCTGTTTGTTTTCTTGAATATTCGCTGCATCCGCGAACTGCAATGGCAACAATAGTTTCAGCATTATTAAATACGGCAAACTCTGTGTTATTTAATTCTTCAAGTTTATTCTCACCTTCTACTTTTAAATTGGCAACTTTCATGTCAAACCTGATGTCAGGCTTATCATTTCCATAGTTCCACATTGCATCTTCCCATGTCATTCTCTCCACCTTTTCAGAATAATCTATTCCTTTTACTTCTTTGAAAATAAACTTCACCAGACCTTCAAACATTTGCAAAATATCTTCCTGTTCTACAAATGCCATTTCGCAATCTATTTGTGTAAATTCCGGCTGGCGGTCTGCACGCAGGTCTTCATCACGAAAGCATTTTACAATTTGGTAATAGCGATCGTAACCGCTTACCATTAGTAATTGTTTGAATGTTTGTGGAGATTGTGGCAACGCATAAAATTCACCAGGATTCATGCGGCTTGGCACTACAAAGTCCCTTGCACCTTCAGGCGTAGATTTTATGAGAAAAGGTGTTTCTATATCAATAAAATTATTTTGATGCAGGTAGTTTCTTGTAGCACGATTTACCGCATATCGCAGTTCAATATTTTTCTTTACGGCATTTCTCCTTAGATCAAGAAACCGATATTTCATTCTTATATCATCTCCTCCATCCGTTTCATCTTGTATCGTGAAAGGAGGTACAGCCGATTTATTTAGCACCTTAAATTCTATTGCTATAATTTCAATATCACCGGTGGGAATATTTGGGTTTTTATTGCTACGCTCACTTACTTTCCCTTTTGCCTGCAAAACAAATTCTCTTCCAAGCGGATTACTATCAAATTGCTGTGTCAGTTTTTCATTGAACAATAATTGTGTAATGCCATACCTGTCCCGCAGGTCTACAAATGTGATGCTGCCAAATTTCCTGATGGTTTGCACCCATCCAGCAAGGGCTACTTCTTCATTAAGGTTTGTCAGTCTTAACTCACCACAGGTATGTGTTCTGTACATTGTAAAGCGTATGTTTAAAATCTTTAAAAGGGCAGCAAAGATAATTAAACGAGAGGAAGTTGAAGGTGCTGGGTTAGGTATTTGGCCGCTTGAGAGACCAAAGACTTAATTACTATTTTAAAAACAAAAAGCCCCGCCAAAAGGCAGGGGCTTTAAAAGATAGTCTATTGATTGATTAATTCATCTTTTTCACGTCCATCATTTCCATTAGCTTCATACCAAGTAAACCATTTACTCCGCCATCAGTTCCATTGCTGTTACCTATAAGAACATCCGGCATTACTTTTATCTGGCCTTTACCAATCTCTTCAGTGATTTTATATTTAGTAAAATTATCGCCACCCATTGCCTTCACCTGGAGTTCGTACGCCTCGGCAGTGCTCTTACCAATTGCCATAATCTTTTCTGCTTCAGCAAGACCAGTTTTGCTAATCCTTTCAGCATCGGCACTGGCATTAAGTTTTGTTGCTTCAGCTTGTGCTCCGGCTCTTGCCCTGGTAGCTTCGGCTTCTGCATTGGCACGCATCTTTGTTGCGGTTGCTTCTGCTTCTACCTGTAGCTTCAAACTATTGGCATCACCTTCTGCTTTTTTCACTGTTGCATCTGCGGTGCGTTGAGCGATCTCAACGTTTTGCTGGGCCTTCACGATTTCCTTTTGCATATCGGCAATAGCAGTTTCCTTTTCCATACCCTGGCGTTTTTCCTGTGCCAGTTGTTGAGTCCGGTATGTCTTTTCTTCTTCCTGCGCAATCTTCCTGTCCGTCAAGGTTTTCATCAATGACTCAGGTGGAACGATATCACCAATTAAAGTATCCACAGCATTTACATTATATTCATCCAGCACTTCTTTCATATTGTCTTTGGCTGCCTGTTGCCTTTCCTTACGTGTCGCTAAGAAAGCAATCACATCGCTGTCCTGCGCAGAGTTCCTGAAATAGTTGCCTATGGTTGGTTCCAGCACCTGGCTTACGAGGTTGTTCATGCTGCCAAAACGTGCAATCACTTTTGGTGCTTCGTTGGCTGGTATGTGTATGATCTGCGAAACATCCAGGTTGAATGGAAATCCATCCTGCGAACGCACCGTAATTGTTGATAAATTTTTATCCAGTTGATGCGCTTCACTTCTCGTATTTGCCCAGTTCAACACCAAATTGGTTGTTGGTACCATTTCTACCTTCATAATGTATTTATTAAAAGGATATTTACCGGGACCATACGGTTCCATCCATACGCCACGCTTTCCTTTGCTTACAATATTACCATGCTTAAAACTCTCGCCGGTAAGGTCTTTACCATCTTCACCAATGTATGAGATCACTACACCTACATAACCAATAGGCACTTCAGTCATAGGCAATTCTTCAATTTGTATAGCCCAGGGGTTGATATTATAACTACCAGCTAAAATGATAGAAGGCTGTAAGCCACGGTTACCATCATGCTTTAAAAAAGTATCAAAATCCTGGAAGTTATTATGTCCTTCCACATACTTGCCTGCAATCTGGCCGCCAGCGATGGGCTGTCCATCGAGCGTGGTGACAATGCCTACCATGTTTTCATGAATGATCACCATGTCTGTAATTGTTATTATAAAAGCATAGGTGTTGATGCGGTAGGTACCTGCAGTGATGTAAGAAGTTTGCCGGCCTTTCTGGCCGCCGTTATTCAAAAACTTTTTTGCATCCTGGAAGTTATCACTTTCCACCCTCCTTCCTAATATAGCGCCGGTAGGTATTTCAGCACCATCATTACTCAGCAACAGTCCAATCTTACCTTCAGGTATAACGGTAAATGATTGCAATGCTACACCAAATTGCCATGGCCACATTCTCCAATATAATCCGGGAGCAAGTGTTTGTGCCTGGAAACCTGCCTCACCTTTGGTTGCAATGATTCTGCCGCCGGGTAATTCGCGATCGGCACCAACCAACACAAATTTCTTTGTCACCAAACCAATCCTGTTTTCTGGAATGATGATCATTCCGAATAAGAAACGTAGGATGAATTTGTAAAGAGCAAGTGAAGATAAAATCACCAGTATCCACCAGTAATTTGTCAATAAATTTTGAATGTTCATTTTGTTAGTTTTAATATTTTTTCAAAAAATTGTTTATGGTTTTGCATAGCAATTACAGCATACAAGGCAAGCCTTTGTACTGCTAAATATTCGTAAGAATTTTAGTACGTTGTTAGTTAATTGAGAATAAGATTACAGTAAAAATTACCAGGTGAAAACGGCTGGTGGCTTCACTCTCTGGCGGAAGTTGAAAAGGAGAGAAGCAATGATGTGAGTCATCTTACATGGGAGCGAGGCTCCGTTTAAATTTGAGATGTAAAGATATATCACAG
>JBDUEG010000149.1:0-7129 GCA_040002575.1 Ginsengibacter sp. | reverse complement strand
TATTTAAGAAAAGCAGTCTACAAGTCATCGGTTCTAAACTTCTTCATGGCGAAAAAATAATATCCGCCAATATACGCGATGCTTGCTATTACGAGGAGGTATTGGGCCGGGGCATCTTTATAAATAACCTTATTACCAAAGGGAATAGGAAGCATTACATCAGTAACCTGCAGTGGTAAAAAATATCCCAATGGAGTGAGATCCATTTTGAAATTTAAAAGTGCCATTATAAGAAATTCAAATATTAATCCAAATAAAAAAAATACCGCGATAGCAGCTCCACTTCTCCTAAAAAGTATCGCAAGAAACATAGCGAAAGTTATGTAAGCAACAGTTTGAATAAAAATATATGCTACGTTTTCAATTCCCGAAAATGAAAAATGGGATCCTGTTGTGATAGAGCCAAAAAGCAAGGCTACCAGGAAATTAAAAAATGTTGCAACAAGACAGAAAATTATTGCAAACACAAATTTTACAGATATAAACTGACCGCGTGTCCATCCATCAATAATATTTTGACGGTGCGTTTTAAAATTAAATTCATTAGTCAAAAGCATAATGAAAAGGATGCCGGGAAAGTAAAGCAGCCAACTGCTCATCCAACCAACAGTTTGCCAGACCTTGGGGAATGAATAAGGGCTTCCAAAGAGAAGTTGAGTTTGAGGTAATGATTCAACTGTCAATTCGTTTACATAGTAGCCGGTATAATTAATACCAAGAATTGCAAATGAGTAGAGTATGGAAAATATCCAAAACGCTTTATAGTTTTTTACTTTAAGCCATTCAATCTTTAGTAAATGCAGCATTGTCTTTTTAATTATTCGTAAGTTCAAAAAACCTGGCTTCGAGGCTTTTCTTTTTGAGCAATAGATGGTTAAGAATTAATCCCTTATTGAAGCAGTAACTATTAATGGCTGCAAGGTCTGCGGTATTCACCGGGAAGAAAACTTTCACCATGCCACCTTCCTTGGTAACTCTTATCTGGCTATCCATTTGCTGCAAGGCATGCATCAATTTATCGTTGTCACCTGATCCAACTTCCACCATATCTTCATTAGATAAGATCTCATTTACATTTCCAGTAGTTACCAGTTCGCCTTTTTTTAAGATGGCTACATGTGTACATACTTTTTCCACTTCATCAAGCAAGTGGCTTGCCATTATAATTGTTTTACCCTCACTATAAAGGTTTTTCATCAGGTCCCTTATCTCGGCGATTCCTACAGGGTCGAGTCCATTAGTAGGTTCGTCAAATACCAATACGTCAGGGTTACCTAAGAGGCAGGAAGCAATGGCCAGTCTTTGTTTCATTCCTAATGAATAAGTGCTGAATTTGGAATCTTTTCTTTTAGTAAGGTCTACAATTTCAAGTACCTTTGAAATATCCTCTTTCCCCCTTTGTTTTATTTCTGATGCAATTTCGAGGTTTTTTACACCGGACAAGTAATGATAAAAATTAGGTGTTTCTAAAAGCGTTCCTATTTTTTTTCGATGTTGTTCAGTGGCAACTTCATCGAAGAGCCGGTAAGTTCCGGTGGTTGGCTTTAATATGTCCATGATAGTTCCGAGGAGTGTGGTTTTCCCACTGCCATTTGGGCCAAGTATTCCAAATACGGATCCTTCGGGAACTGTAAAGCTTACATTTTTTAATGCTTGGATCCGCCCGTAAGATTTTGATAAATGATCGATTGTGAGAACTGCCATGTGAATATAAAGGTTGACAAGAGAATTTTAAAGATAGATGCAAAATAGAAAATCCTGAATATAATTTTTTGATTTTGCCAAAGAGCTTACTATCCTATATGTATAAATGTTTTAATTTTTTTTGTAGAAATCCTTAAACATTTTTTTTAAATAAATTATAGATAAAGCTAAAATCAATTATTTTTAACACACATTTTAATATACCTATACAAAAATCTTAACATGAACCAAAACCCCTACTACCGGTTATTTATTCTTATTGTTATTATTACTGCCTTATCAAATCCCCAAAAACTTTTTGCACAATGCGGCATAACACCCACGAGTGGAACGGTAACGATAGCAGTCGCCAATAATGTTGTAAACACCTACTATTCCGGTGCCCTGGACGTATTGTCAGGCGCTACTTCTATAACGGTTGGACCGTTAGATGCCAGGGGGAATGCGACGCCTCTTGCCGCAGGTGATCTTATTTTGATCATTCAAATACAAGGCGCAGACATCGACGCATCAAATACAGACTCTTACGGCGATAATGTATCGGGTGGTCAGGCAAGCGGTTACTTAAATACTAATGTTTATGCAGGTGCTTACGAATATAATTCTGTTGCAGGTGTGGCAGGGTCAGTTGTAAACCTTAGCTACACGATTGCTAACAATTATTATCACCGGGATTTTTCTACAGGTTCGTCTATCCAGCGCTACGAGATAGTTCGGGTGCCGCGCTATTATAATTTTACCATCAAAGCTGGCGCATCTGTTACGGCTCCTGCATGGAATGGCTCAACGGGAGGTATTGTAGTAATAGAAGCCGCTAATGTATTTAAGTTAAGTGGTTCCATTGATGTGAACTCTAAAGGTTTTAGAGGGGGCGGTGGAAAAAATTTGACTGGCGCAACTGCGGGCAATAGCAATGGTAGCGGAACTCTTACTAATACTGATTACAGGTGGGAATCTCCTATAACAAACGGAGCCAATCTTACCGGTGGTGCAAAGGGAGAAGGTATTGCAGGTACGCCGGCATATTATTTTGTTTTAGGAGCTACTACAACAACTACGGCAAGTGTTGAAGGATATTTAAGCGGAAGTATGGGAAGAGGTGCAGCAGGTAATGCGGGTGGTGGAAGTACAGATGGGTCTCCGGTAGGCGCTTCAACACAAAATCAATATAACTCTGGCGGTGGCGGCGGTGCAAATGGTGGAACCGGCGGAAACGGAGGTAGCGGATGGCATGGTGGAACCGGCGACGTAAATACTTATCCAACAGGTGGCTTTGGTGGAAGTGTTTTCGCCGAAAGATCGATTCAAAAATTTGTTTTGGGAGGCGGTGGAGGTGCAGGCTCGGCAAATAATTCACTTCCTTCAAACGAGTATAGTGCCAGTGGTGGAAGCGGCGGCGGAATTATTCTTACCAGGGCGAAAAGCTATTCAGGCACAGGAACTGCAAATGCAAATGGATCCAATGCACCCGGCATTACTGGCACGTACACGCCCCCTCAAACAGATGCTGCCGGTGGTGGTGGTGCAGGTGGATCTATTGTAATGGTAACGTCCCGGGCAGGTGCTGTAGGTTTAAATTCAATTACCGCATCTGCGAAAGGTGGTGAAGGTGGAGACATGACAAATTATTATGATTATGGTCCCGGTGGCGGTGGCGGTGGCGGTGTAATTATTACAAACGGAACCTTTCTCCTTGCGAGTGTAACAGGTGGCGGAAACGGCCAGACAGCGTCGGGATCACCAACCGGCCCTATCGATAATGACTATGGAGCTACTCCCGGAAGCGCAGGTGTTTCAATCTTGCTACCCGGTCCTCCGCCGTTAGAAAATCTTAACGATCTTAGCTCCCCTTGTGGTGTTTTACCTGTAACGCTGACAAGTTTCACGGCCCGGTGGAATAATCTTCATGTTGATTTAAACTGGCATATCAATAATGAAATTAACCTGAGCTCATTTGAATTACAGTATAGCAATAACGGAACTGATTTCTCAAAGCTTACGTCCCTGGTCTATCACAAAGGAATTTCCGATTACTCTTATTCGCACATGTCGCCAATAAACAAAAATTTTTACAGGCTGAAAATAAATGACATTGATGGAAGATATTTCTATAGCAAAATATTAAGTGTTCAGAAAAATATATCACGTAGTAAGGTTGTATTAGTCTATCCTAATCCGGCGTATAGTGATTTGACCGTCCAGGTAAATACGACTAATTCTGAAAAGATATTGGTACAGGTAATTGATAATTCAGGAAGGGCATTAATCAGTAAATCTTTTAATGTTGCTCCAGGGCAAAATTATTTATCGATTGATGGAATAGAGAAACTTCCCCCAGCTACATATATTTTAAAAGTGAAATCAGGATCAATAAGTGAAGTAGAAAAGATAGTTATTGGGAAAAAATAAATCTTTAGTATAAAAAAAGCCGGGCTAGTTCCGGCTTTTTTTATTTAGTTTCTTACAGGCTTGCCTGTTTTCAAGACACTCTGTATTCGTTCCAGCGTTTTCTTTTCACCGCACAGGCTTAGGAAAGCTTCTCTCTCAAGATTGAGCAAATATTGCTCGCTCACCAAAGTGGGTTCGCTCAGGTCGCCGCCGCACATTACATACGCCAGCTTCTGGGCAATCTTTACATCATGCTCTGTAATATAATTACCCCGGTACATTCCGTTTATTCCTGCATATAACATTCCAAGCCCTGAGCGGCCCAATACTTTTATATCAGTTCTTTGCACTGGCATGGTATAGCCTGCATCGTAAATCTCTATTGCGCTTGCTTTGGCATCAGCAATTCTCCGGGATTGATTCATACTTATGGCGTCTATTCCTTTACGTAAGATTCCCAATTCGTATGCTTCAAATGCTGAGGTAGAAACTTTCGCGGTTCCAATAGTAAGAAAACGGCTTTGCAATGTTATAGTTTCGGGTTCATTTACATGCATGTCGTCCGCAGCCCTCAGCGTAAACTCTTTGGTACCGCCACCACCGGGAATAAGGCCCACGCCAAGTTCTACCAAACCGATGTAAGTTTCTGCTGCGGCCTGCACTTTGTCGCTATGCAATGACATTTCACAGGCACCACCAAGCGCTAAGCCATGCGGTGCAACTACCACCGGAATTGAAGAATACCTTACCCGCATCATTGTATTTTGAAACATACGAATCGCCATATCAAGTTCATCGTATTCCTGTTCTGCCGCATACATAAAGATCATTCCTACGTTTGCGCCCGCGCTAAACTGTGCTCCTTCATTTGCAATTACCAGCCCTTTGAATTTTTCTTCTGCAATGGAAATGGATTTATTTACAGCTTCAAGTACCTCGCTTCCGATACTTCCCATTTTTGTATTCCATTGCAACCCCAATACATCATCCCCCATATCGTATAAATTGCAGGCTGCATTATTCCAAATCATTTTTTCTTTGAGGTCGCTAAGTATAATGAATGACTCAGCTCCTGGTAATTCTTTATAAGTTCGGGAACTAACGTCATAGTATAGCCGTTTACCATCCTTTACTCTATAAAAAGTAGTATTGCCTGATGCAATAAAATCATTCACCCAGTCGGCAACATTATAACCTGCCGCTTTCATTGCTTCCGTTGTTTCTTTTACACCAAAGACATCCCATGTTTCAAAAGCCCCTATTTCCCAGCCGAAGCCAGCTTTCATAGCATCATCAATCCTGTATATTTCATCACTGATTTCAGGAATGCGATATGAGATATAAGAAAAGAGACTGTGATGAAACTGGCGATAGAATTCTCCCGCCTTATCTTTTCCTCCTATAAGGATTTTTAATTTTTGTTTTAAATCATCCACAGGTTTTGCGGCTTCCAGCGTTGCAAATTTTGGCCTCTGCCTCGCTTCGTATTCAAATGATGATAAATTTAGTGTCTTTATTTCTTTCTCCCCATTAGGCGTTGCGGGCATCTTCTTGAAAAACCCCTGCCCGGTTTTATCACCCAGCCATTTATTCTCTACCATTTTTTGAAGCCACCCCGGAATAGTGAATGTTTCTTTTGCTTCGTCTTGCGGGCAATTATCTTTTACACCCGTGGCCACTTTTACCAAAGTATCAATGCCCACAACATCAGCGGTGCGGAATGTAGCGGATTTGGGCCGGCCAATTACTGGCCCTGTCAGCGCTTCCACTTCATCAATACCAAGACCCAACTTATCCATTATATGAAAGATGGACATAATGCTGAATACGCCGACACGGTTTGCAATGAATGCTGGTGTGTCTTTACAAAGCACGGTTGTTTTACCAAGGTAGAGATCGCCGTAATGCATGAGGAAATCAACTACGCTTTGATCAGTAAAAGAAGTTGGAATTATCTCCAGTAACCTGAGATACCTGGGAGGATTAAAAAAATGTGTTCCGCAAAAATGCTTTTTGAAATCATCGCTTCGGCCTTCCGCCATCATGTGAATGGGAATGCCTGAAGTGTTTGAAGTGATTAATGTGCCAGGCTTGCGGTATTTTTCTACTTCATCGAAAATGAGTTTTTTTATATCAAGTCTTTCTACTACAACTTCAATAGTCCAATCGCAGCCGGCAATATCTTTCATGTTATCTTCAAAGTTGCCGGTCGTTATATTTTTAATTACATCTTTTGTAAAAAGAGGAGATGGATTAGATTTAATGGCGGCAGTTAATGCTTCATTAACAATGCGATTTTTTACAACAGGTTTATCGAGTGACAATCCTTTTTTTATTTCTGCTGCAGTCATCTCCTTCGGTGGAATATCAAGCAATAAAACCTGTAGCCCAATACCTGCGAAATGACAAGCTATACGACTTCCCATAACACCACTTCCCAACACTGCTACTTTATTAATATTTCTTTTTTGCATATCGTATTAGTTAGTTAAACAACTATAAAGCCGAAATTAAGCTTTTTAAAAATATGCCAATTTCAATAGGTGCTATAATTTCTATGGGTGACCCGATAGATCGCTGCCAGCCCAATTCCCCATGCCTGGCTATTAAGGTAACTTCTTGGCCGATATTGGCCTCCTATAAGTCCGGCATCACCTTCAAGGCGAATATAAAATTGCTTTTTATAAATATCCAATTCGAGCCCAAAAGGTATCATTGCCTGCCATTGATAAAAATTTTTTCCCTGCAGATCCGGGAGCTTCCTTGTAGAGGTAAAAGCTCCTGTATTATTGACAACAAAACTATCAAGCTGTGTTTGATATTTGTGCAGAGAAGCGAAACTTCCCTGGTAATGCAGGGCAACAAATAGAAATAATTTATTTGAAATTTTAAGCCGCCTGTTCAAGCCAGCCATTATTCCAAAGAACTGTTGATTTTGGATCAAAGAATAAGTTTGGATTGATAGTGTGGAGTCAGCTTGATAATAGTCACGTCGCTCAACTGACAATCCTTTTTTCACAAGGATGTTAGTGATCAA
>JBDUEG010000148.1:0-7187 GCA_040002575.1 Ginsengibacter sp. | reverse complement strand
GCCAAAAAAATAGGATTGAAAGCAAGGCGTAAAATTGAATTTTATACCGGTAAAATCGATTGCAGGTTGCTGGAATATGAACTGTATGCAGGAACAAAACGAACTGATATTCTATGAAATTGAGATCGGCCTAAGTTGATGTGAGGCTACATCGATGTTCTCCTGGTTAATATAGCTGAGCCAGGATCTTCCATAATCTCCTAACACTTAAGGAATTCAATGCTCTGCGTACACAAATTTTTTTTCATTTTAACTTTTTTCCAATAATTGTTGCATCTTTTAAATCTTCACCCTACATTTACATCCAACTTACAAGAAAAATCTCCCCTTAGTCATCCTCTCCTCTGAATTACAAATAATTCCATTGCTTTTATATTAAGAACGAAAAGGGCACACCCTTTGAATGTATCATAAATTGATACGGCTTCTTATCCTCATCCTCTGTATTCCATTTTAAAATTTACAAGTAGATCTCAGATATTAATCCACATTATCCCCCGATAAGACTTTACAACTGTTGATCGTATAAACAGCATTAGTTGCTGCTCTGCTACATTCAGTTCCCGGTAATCCTGCCTGCTTTTTGTATACATAAAAAATTGAAAATGAACATGAATATTTTAAGCATTAATGGAAATAATGCAATGAATTATCTGCTAAAGACTGGCTTCGCTGATAAATACAAGGTGATAACTGTTGCAAATATTTATGAAGCATTGCACGAGCTAAAGCAAAATGAAAACATTCAAATGATTTTGGTAGATGTGGATTATCATACTGAGGAATGTGTGGATTTTGTTCAGCATCTTAATAGTAGCACAATGTATTCATGCCCGGTAATTCTTCTCGGCAGCTCTAATAATAAAGAAATAGCCGAGAGTCTTGAGAACAACAGTGGAGTAAGGGACTTATTTATAAAACCTTTCAATCCAGTAAACTTATCAAAATCAATTGATGGTTTTCTCGCATTAAATGTGGCTTAATTATTATTATAAAATCTAAAACTCTGAAATATGAATACTTTTTACACCGCTTACAAAAAACTTGTTCACGGAACAACCTTTTATTTCGTAAAAAAATTTTCTGCCTTTCCAGAATTTGAAGGAGTTCCTAATATACTTGAGAGCTATGGAATGCATACTGATTTCAGCCGTGCCTGCCGAATTGCTAAATTACAAGACTCCTCCACTATGCAAAAATTATTGAGAGAAATAGAAACGGAAAGAAGCAGTGATGCCAAGGTTATCCATATGAACTCTCAGAGTGTATTTACTGCCGCTCAATAAAAGATTCTGGTTATTGAAATTCATAGTTGCTCTGCAACTGATTTAATTTCATCCATTCTTATACCTGAATGACTTTCGTTATACACGCATTGACCACCATTTATTATCAGCACTTGCGGGGACTGATGGCTCACATTAAATTCTTCGGCAATTTTATTAGAGATATCTCTGTAGTTGATAATATCAAGATAGTAAAAATCTACTCCATCCGGTTTATCATTTTTATCAAGCCGGTTTTTAGCCATGCTACTTATTGAGCAACGAATGCTATGCTTAAAAATAACCTGAGGGCTTTTATCCGAATTAAATTTAATTTCATTGATCTGCTCTTCAGATTTTAGGGGTATCCAATTCATGTGTTCAAAATAAATTTAAAAGGTATTTTCTTTAGTGGATTATTTTTTCTGTCATCGGGCAACCTGTCCGGCCTCTGCGGGAACTCGTGCAGGAGGAAAAACTTACGATAATTGTAGAGGTTAATGCAAGGACAACTAATAACTTTTTCATAGTTTTATTTAGGTTTAAAAATTGTTTTATAACCTTTATGCAAATGTAAATCATCGCAATTTAAGGTTACTATGCAAAAACGAATTATATTTCAATCTATTGTTAAAAAAGCCAGCGATACACACTTTATAGTTTATGCGTATTCATTTCATTGCTGTAGGCGGAAGCGTAATGCACCAGCTTGCTATAGCGCTTAATAACAAAGGATATATTGTAACAGGCAGTGATGATGAAATCTTTGAGCCGGCAGCCTCAAATCTTAAACAGGCGGGAATATTTCCGGCAGAAACAGGATGGCATCCTGAAAAAATTGATTCAGATATCGATGCTATAATACTAGGCATGCATGCCAAGCAAGACAACCCAGAGTTACAGCATGCTGTAAGATTAGATTTAAAAATATATTCTTTCCCGGAATATATCTTCCGGGAAAGCATTCAAAAAAAGAGAGTGGCAATAGGCGGTAGTCATGGCAAAACAACTACAACCGCTATGGTAATGCATGTTCTTAATTATGCAAAGGTTGATTTTGATTACCTGGTAGGAGCAAAGCTTGAAGGATTTGACCAAAGTGTAAAAATTACAGATGCAGATTTGATCGTGTGTGAAGCAGATGAATATCCAGCCAGCACGATTGAAAAAAGGCCAAAATTTCATTTCCTGTTTCCACATATAGCAGTGATTACCGGAATCGCCTGGGATCACATAAATGTATTTCCAACATTTGATTTCTATTTGGAGCAGTTTCTGATTTTTATTAAGAAGATAGAAAGCAACGGAGTGTTGATCTACAATGAAACGGATCCCGTTTTAAAAAGCCTCATCACAGAAAATGTGAGAAGTGATATTAAATATTTGCCCTACGGTTTACCCACACATTTTATTGAGGATGGCACAACCAGCATAATTATTGAGAATAAAAAGACCAAATTAAAGGTGTTTGGAAATCATAACCTGTTGAATATCGAAGCTGCATATTATGTTTGCAAAGAGCTTAAAATTGATGGCGATATATTTGCAAAAGCAATAGCCGGTTTCACCGGAGCTTCAAAAAGGCTTGAGTTGCTTGCCAAATCTATTGACACGAATGTTTACCGCGATTTTGCTCATGCACCAAGTAAAGTGACCGCAAGTGTAAACGCTTTGAAACAACAGTTCCCTAGTAGAAAATTAGTTGCGGTTCTGGAGCTACATACCTTCAGCAGCCTCAACGAAAATTTCATGCAGGAATATAAAGGTTCGCTTGAAAATGCTGATGAAGCAATTGTCTTTTATAGCAATCATGCGCTTGAGTTAAAGCGAATGCCTGCTTTGAATCCGGAGGCTGTAATTGAAGGATTTGCAAAAATAGATCTTAAAGTAATAAACGAAAAAGAACAACTTGAAATGAAGCTTAGAGAGTATCAAATATCCGGAACAAACTTTCTTTTCATGAGCAGCGGTAACTATGATGGAATTGACGTTCTAAAAGCTTTAAAGATTAAAAATAATATGCAGGAACACTTATAATCTACATATTTTCAGAAACTTAAAATATTAAAAGTTAAACAGTTAAATAAAGATGCCCTTATTATTACAGCGTCCATTGGTTTTTATTGACCTTGAAACTACCGGTGTTAATCTTGCTACAGATAGAATTATTGAAATAGCTATTGTAAAAGTAATGCCGGATGGAACAAAGCTTATTAAGCAAAAGATGGTCAATCCGCAGATGCCTATTCCAAAAAGCAGTAGCGAGATTCATGGAATTACTAACGAGAAAGTGAAAGATGCCCCAACATTTAAAGAAGTGGCAAATGAGCTTAAACAATTTATAGACAATGCCGATCTCTCCGGCTATAATTCGAATCGATTCGATGTCCCGTTATTAATGGAGGAATTTTTAAGAGCAGGGTTTACTATTGATATGACAGACAGGAAAATGGTTGATGTTCAGCATATCTTCCACATGATGGAAAAACGTACGCTGGGAGCTGCGTATAAGTTTTACTGTGAAAAGGAATTGGAGGGCGCACACTCTGCAGAAATAGATGCAACTGCGACCTGGGAAATTCTTGAAGCTCAATTAATACGATACTCCCATCTCGGAAATACCCTGGAAACTATACTCCAATTCACTGGAGAGGAAAAATTTGTGGACTTTGCCAGGCGTTTTACAATGGAAAATGAAATAGAAGTATTTAACTTTGGAAAACATAAAGGACGACCAGTATGTGACGTATTGAAAGCTGAACCCCAGTATTATGATTGGATGATGAAAGGGGACTTTCCGTTACATACCAAGCAAAAGCTTACCGAGATCTTCAACCGTACACTACTTAGAAAATAGACCGCTTATCCGTTTTGGCTTTTTAGTTTATAGATTAATTGTAATTTGAAATAAAAAACCGGGGCAATTTTTTGGAAAAACTTCTTATCATACCAACTTATAATGAGAGAGAAAATGTTGCTGCTATCATAGAAGCAGTTTTTTCGTTGGAGCAGGGTTTTCATATTCTCATAATAGACGATGGCTCTCCGGATGGTACCGCTCGTATCGTTAAAGATTGCATTGAAAGATTTCCTGAATCGCTTTTTTTAGTGGAGAGAAAAGGTAAACTCGGTTTAGGTACTGCATATATATTTGGTTTCAGATGGGCGCTTAATAACGGCTACCAGTTTATTTTTGAAATGGATTGTGATTTTTCTCACGACCCACATGATCTTGATAAGCTATACAAAGCATGTAAAGTATCAGGCGCTGATGTAGCTATTGGTTCACGGTATGTGAAAGGTGGCAATCTAAAAAACTGGCCATGGCTTAGAGTTGGTTTGTCAAAAGGCGCGTCAGTGTATACACGCATCATCACCTTGATGCCTGTAAAAGACCCAACCGCGGGTTTTGTTTGCTACAGAAAAGAAGTTTTAGAAGCTATAAATCTCGATAAAATAAGTTTTATAGGGTATGCATTCCAGATAGAAATGAAATTCGCAGCATGGAAGCTTGGTTTCAAAATAAAGGAAGTCCCCATAACTTTTATTGACCGGAAATATGGGATCTCTAAAATGAATAAAGGAATTGTAAAGGAAGGGATATTTGGTGTGCTGAAATTAAAGTGGATGAGTATGTTCAAAAATTATCGCAGCCGCGTAAAAAATATTACCGACGTGCCATCATACCATAACGCGGAAATTATGATGGAAAGGAAATAGTCAGTTCTTAATTGTCTGTTTTCAGGTGCAGCCTTATTTACCCCATTTAAAAATCATAGTTAATTATTGAAAGCAGGATGATACTGCTGCAAAACTTCTCTTAGATATTCCCTGTCAAGATGTGTGTAGATTTCTGTGGTAGTTATACTCTCGTGGCCAAGCATCTCCTGTACAGCTCTTAGATCAGCACCTCCTTCAACAAGATGAGTGGCAAATGAATGACGGAAGGTATGTGGCGAAATATTTTTTGTGACACCTGCTGGTTTTACAAGGTCCTTAATTATTAAGAATATCATTACACGTGAAAGTTTTTTTCCTCTCCGGTTTAAAAAGACTATGTCTTCGTTTCCAGGTATAACAGGTAGGTGTAGCCGGATATTTTCAAGATATATTTTGATAAATTTAATTGCTGGGTTGCCAATGGGTACCAATCTTTCTTTATCTCCTTTGCCAATTATTCTTACATAACCGACATCAAAGTAAAGACAGGATAATCTTAAATTTATAAGCTCGCTTACCCGCAGGCCGCAACTGTACAGCGTTTCAATAATGGCTTTATTTCTGGATCCCTCAGGCTTACTTAAGTCAACGCTATTACTGATTCTTTCTATCTCCGCAAAACTTAAAACGTCCGGAAGATGTTTTGCAAGCTTTGGAGTTTCAAGTAGTGAGGTAGGATCAGTCACTGATATATTTTCCTGAAGACAATACTTGTAAAAACTTCTAAGGCCGGAAATAATTCGTGATTGAGACGAAGCTGTCATTCCTAATGTACTTATCCATTTCAAAAAGTTTTCGAGATGCAAAATTTCTATTTCCTTCGGTGCAGCGTCGGGCTGTGAAGATGAAAGAAATTGTGTGAATTTTTCAACGTCACGCAAGTAAGCTTCAACCGAATTTTCCGAAAGCGATTTCTCTAGTTGCAAATACGCCTTAAATCCTTTTTTATAAACATTCCACATTAAAAAAGCTTATTTAAATGTTATGTAAATTAAATTAAATTGCGCGCTACATTTATAATTGAGAACAATCCTTTCTGCTAACTTAATTTTTACTGCACATGCCATCAATAAACCTCCGGAAACTGAAAAAAAAGTTTGAGAGTAATAAAAAATCGTATCGATCATTTATTTCCAGAGCCGAAAAAAAAGCAGACCCAAATCTTGCAATACTTGCAGAGGAAATTGATGTGAAAGTGTGGGCGCAGATCGATTGTCTCGGATGTGCAAATTGTTGCAAAGTTATGAGTCCCACATATACCTTCCAGGATATAAAAAGAATATCTGCCTTTCTCGGAATGCGGCCCAAAGACTTCAAAGAAAAATGGCTCTATCTAGATAAAAGAGAAAATGATTGGATGAACAAATCACGTCCCTGCCAGTTTCTTGATCTAAAAACAAACATGTGTTCTATTTATGAAGTTCGTCCCCTGGATTGTGCCGGTTTCCCTCATCTCACAAAGAAACCGGTTACCGACTATATGTATATTCATAAACAGAATATAGAATATTGCCCTGCAACATTACTGTTTGTAGAAAAATTAAAGGCGGCAATGGAATCTTAATAAGCATTACAGGTATACATTCATTCTCCTGGTTCATCCTCGAATTTATTTTATAAAACACATTTCCTGAAACATTTTATTGCTTTAGTTTTACGAAAAAAATGGCAAGCAAAGGGTTGCTTTTTATTCCTGATATCAGTGGATTTACCGCTTTGTAAATGCAACTGAAATAGATCACAGTCGCATAATTATCCAGCTTTTGCTGTGAAAGAAATTAAGTTACCTCAACAGGTGTAGCTAATGTTACTAATGCTTTCTTCTTATACTTTTTCAAAAGTCAAGATTTTGTTGCTCGTAATGATATCTAATAATTCACCAGCAGCAAATACATACCGTTTGGCATTTCTTATGTTGCCAACAAATTGTAGTCCCCACGAAGTCTCTGCAACTTTTGTCATGCTCAAAACAGGGATTGAGATAGTATTATTGTCACCAATCGTGTAGCTGTCGGGACCCAGATCATTGGTGGGAGTATTACCATTAAATGCGCCAGACGAAATATTACCGGATACGAATGTTATGATAACATCGCCATAGAGCGAGGCAGGCTTACTCATTATAGAACCTGTAACGTTATCTTTTACGAGAACCATTTTCCAGGTTCCATCGAGTGATGAAGGTATTAGGTTAGAAGTATC
>JBDUEG010000147.1:0-7205 GCA_040002575.1 Ginsengibacter sp. | reverse complement strand
TCTTGTAGAAATAAGTTCACTTTTTCATCAATCATTTGCTTCTGCTCGTCAGTCTTATAAACCGGGACAATTACAACCTGTATAGGAGCAATTTTAGGAGGGAGTATAAGTCCATCATCATCGCTATGCGCCATAATAAGAGCTCCAATTAACCTGGTGCTTACCCCCCAGCTTGTAGCCCAAACATAATCAAGCTTATTTTCCTTATCAGTAAACTGTACATCAAATGCTTTTGCAAAATTTTGCCCCAGGAAATGTGAAGTCCCTGCCTGCAAAGCTTTGCCGTCCTGCATAAGCGCTTCAATGCAATAGGTATCTTCTGCACCTGCAAACCTTTCGTTGATACTTTTAATTCCTTTTATAACAGGAACTGCCATCCATTCTTCCGCAAACTCTGCATAGATATCAAGGATTCTAAGTGTTTCCTCTATCGCTTCCTGTGAGGAAGCATGTGCAGTGTGTCCTTCCTGCCACAAAAACTCCGTAGTACGCAAAAAGAGGCGGGTCCGCATTTCCCATCTTACTACGTTGGCCCATTGATTTACAAGTAAGGGGAGATCCCTGTAAGATTGAATCCACGTTTTGTAAGTGTTCCAAATAATCGTTTCCGATGTCGGCCTCACAATTAATTCTTCTTCCAGCTTAGCTGACGGATCTACAACAATACCTCCGCCATCCGGATCATTCATAAGCCTATAGTGAGTTACGACTGCGCATTCTTTTGCAAAGCCTGCCACATGCGATGCTTCTTTGCTCAAAAAACTTTTTGGAATGAACAAAGGAAAATAAGCGTTCTGGTGGCCCGTTTCTTTAAATCTTTTATCGAGCTGATCCCGCATGTTTTCCCACAGTGCAAAACCGTAAGGCTTTATAACCATACAGCCGCGTACTGCACTATAATCTGCCAGGCCGGCTTTGATCACGATATCATTATACCACTGAGAATAATCCTTTTCCCTGCTTGTAATTTCCTTACTCATTGTGTAATCTATTTGTTCAAACCTTTATTCAATAATTTTTTTCATTCTCAATTTATACTATAAGTTGTTCCTGATCCATTCCAAAAAATCTGTTGGAATTCTGTCGTTTTTAGTAACGATAAAGCAGCATTTCTTCTTAGCTATATTTTAACAACTACGGCGCGTCTACTACGTTATATAACCGATTCTTTTTGATTAAATTTACATAGCGCCCGGCGCAAAAGTAATAACTTCATTTTTAAATCTTTATAAACTTAAAGCCATGAAAACAAAACATTTACTACTCTTAGGTTTAATATTCATTTTGGGCAGTTGCAGCTCTGCTTACCGTACCGGCCAGACGCCAGATGATGTTTATTTCTCGCCTGCACCTCCACAGAATGGATATGTGAAAACAGATAACCAGGATGAAAAGGATAGTTATGCTTATAACAATTCTACTTATAATAGCGAGGATATGGAAATAAGGCGTGGCATTAAGGATTCAAGATATCGTAACAATGTATCTCTGAATTTGGGATATGGGTACGATCCTTATGGGTATGATTCTTACGGATATAATCCTTATGGATCTAACTCTTATGGATACGGTAATCATTATGGTTTTAACGATCCATACGGATATAACAATGCCTATGCTAATTCTTATTACAACCCTTACTCTTCAAATTATTTTCCTTCTGTTTATAGCAGCTACTATTACTACCCACAAGTTTACATCTATCCGAATTCAGGAGGTATAAACCGTACAATAACGCCGAGGAGGTATAACCTGGGCGCCTATTCAAATAATGCAAATGCTTCTCTTTTGAATCATGGCAACAGGCCTGTAAACAGAACACCTGGATCTTCACCAATAAGGAATATCACAATAGCACCTTCATCTAATAGAACAGTAACACCCGCCGCTACACGGCCCCCGGGAAATGGTGTTGGCAACTTTGTAAGAAGGGTATTTACACCTGATAATAACAGCCGATCTTCCAGAAGCGAGAGTAATAACACTTCAAACACTTATAATAATTCCAGTTCAACCCCGGTAAGAACCCAATCCAGTAGTTCTTCAGGTAGTAGTTCCTCCTCTTCTTCCAGCAGCAGCAGTAGTGCGCCTGTAAGAACGTTTAGGAAATAATTTGACCTATTATAATTTTCATTACTTGCTTCAACATTTAGAGCTTAGAAACGATTGAACATTAATGGTTCTTTTCAACGCTTATTAAAATCTTGTACAATGAAATCAATATATACAATAGCAATTTTTTTGCTTGCTATTACAAGCGCCTACGCCCAGGAGCCGGCTGATGCCCTTCGTTATTCATGGCTTACCCAATCCGGTACAGCCCGCAACCAGGCAATCGGAGGAGCAGGCGCTTCTTTAGGTGGCGAATTTTCTTCTCTCTTTATAAATCCTGCAGGCCTTGGGTTTTATAAAACAAATGATTTTGTATTTACCCCCTCTTATGCACTTAAAGATTATAAGTCTTCTTACAGAAGTGGCAATGCAAAATCCAATGAAAATAATTTCAATCTCGGAGCAAGCGGATTTTTATTTTCCTCTCCTTCTGAAGGCAGGCCAGTAAGAAGTATCACCTTTGCTCTTGGCATAAATAAAGCAGCAGACTTTAATAGTCATATCTATTATAAAGGGCAGAATAATACATCCAGTTATTCGGAAAAATACCTGGAAGAATTAGTGAATGATAATGTAACCGATCCTAACAGTGCTGCGAACGACTATCCCTTTGGATCAAGCCTGGCTTTCAATACTTATTTAATCGATACGGTTCATGCTGCAGATGGAACTGTTTCAGGATACCGCAGTGTTGCTAATCCAGCCTTTGGCCTTATGCAGGAAAATACTATTAATACTTCCGGTGGAATAACTGATTTAGCATTAGGCGCAGGGGTTAACTTAAAAGAAAAGTGGTTTTTTGGCGGCACTATTACTTTTCCTTTTTTAAATTATAACCGCGAAGGAAGTTATAAAGAGACTGACTTATCAAATGATAACAGTAATAATTTCAATTACTTCGAATCAAACGAAACATTACGCACTAAAGGCGTGGGAGTTAATGCAAAGTTAGGTGTGATTTATAAGCCTGTAGAGTATGTGAGGCTTGGCCTGGCAATACATACACCCACTTTCTACCAGCTAACTGATAAATACACGGCTGAAGTAATTACAGATCTTGAAGGATATGGTGGTGCAGGAGTTAAGCATCAAAATTCTGTTGATGTAAACGGCTCTCAACTTGAATCCAAATACAATCTTACAACGCCTTTAAAGATTATAGCAAGTGCTTCTTATGTTTTTCGTGAAGTGGAAGATGTACAACGACAGAAAGCATTTATAACTGCAGATGTAGAATATGTGAATTATAAAGGATCGTCTTTTTCGGCGGTTGATAATACCGACGGCAGTACAGCTAATGACTACTATGCATCCTTAAATAAAACGATTGATAATCTTTATAAAAGTGCAATCAATGTGAGGCTTGGCGGTGAGGTGAAATTTAATACAATGATGGTTAGACTTGGCGGGGCTTATTATGGAAACCCATATAAAAACGAAAAAGCGGATCTTGTAAAGCTGAGTGGTGGTCTGGGTTACAGAAATAAAGGAATGTTTATCGACCTTACCTATATCTATTCTGTCAATAAAGACATACACTATCCTTACTTGCTCCAGGATAAGCCAAACGTTCCGGCCGCTATAAAAAATAATGCGGGAAATATTGTTGCAACATTAGGGTTTAAGATATAACCCCTAGCCCCCAAAGGGGTATAAGAATTATTAATTTAGAATTAAAAAGCAGGCTAACTTTCAATTGACGATAACGAATGCAATCTTTTATATTCCCCTTTAGGGGCTAGGAGTTCTTTTAAACCACGTAATCTGCCGCTTTGCATAATGTCTTGTATTTTTTTTAATTAAATCGACAGCTTCATCAAGGGAAATTTTTTCATTTAAAAATTCGAATAGCTCTTTATAGCCTACCGTTTGCAAAGCATTAAAATGCTGGTATTGCGAAAGGCTTCGAACTTCTTCCAGAAGGCCTTGGTTCATCATTTCATCTACACGGTTGTTTATTCTTCTATAGAGCTCGTCCCTGGGAATTTCAAGATTAATATTTTTTATATTAAAATTCCTTTTCACTTTTTTTCCTGACTGGAAAGTAACTATTGATTTACCGGTTGATAATTTTACCTCTAACGCTCTCATTATTCTTTGCGGATTTTCTATTTCCCGGGATGAAAAATATTCAGGGTCATGTTTTTCTATTTCTGCAACGAGCCAAGGCATGCCCATCGTATTATATGCTTCACTAATTTCTTTCCTGGTCGACTCTTTTACAGAAGGAACATCATCGAGGCCTTCACAAAATGCTTTAATGTATAGGCCTGTGCCGCCAACCACTATGGCAACGTCGTTGGAATCAAAAATTTGATTAACTGATTTCAAAGCATACGCTTCAAAAACTTTTACATTCACCTCATCATGTATTGAATGTGAATCAATGAAATAATGACGTATGGCTTTCAGCTGATCTGAAGTTGGTTTCGCAACACCAATATTTAATTCCCTGAAGCATTGACGGCTATCTGCTGAAATAATTTGGGTACTATATTTTTGAGCAAGCTCAATTGCATAAGCTGTTTTACCCACAGCAGTAGCTCCTGATATAATAATGCAGGTCTTATTTTTCATTTAAATTAAATGGAGAAGATACCCTGTCTATTTCATTTGAAAGACTTTAGCCAGGTATTAAAATTTATCGATCAGGCGATAGTATCGTCATCAATGCTGGTTTCGGCCTCCGTATCTTCATCAGCTTCGCTTTCTGTATCAGGCTCGCCCTCTTCATTAAATCCGTCAGGAAGCACGAGGCTGTTGATATCATATTTCTCTTCTATTTCAGCAAGCTTTTCATTCACAAGCCCCTTGGTACCATACTGGCTTGGCCCAATACCCTCGTTACGAATGCAAGCAGGATAAGTAACTCTGCGATCTTCTTCTTTGTTCACATTAATAAGTTCCACTTTAAATGTCCAGTTCTTGTGGAAATCATAAACGTAAATAAATTTTTGATTTGGATCGCGTATCTGGGCACCTACTAAAGCATCCTGCATCAGCATGGGTTCAACCTGGTACTTCTTGTCATATTTTTCAAGCGTAATTTCTTTTCCGCGTTGCCAGTTATCATTGCTACGATAAAATGTAGCGCTGTGTTTATTATCAAATTCAAAACACTTTAGTATTGCCTTATGAAGATCAAAGAAGGTTTGCGTATGCTTAATGACAAAGTCGCGGTACACACTTTCATCGTCTTCCCAGTACACTCTGAATTTTAAAATAGGCATATCACGAAATTAAGGTTTACTCATCAATTATAAATTCAAAAGGAAATGAAAAACTTTACAACTCAATCTTTCAGAATGCCCAATTCATTTGCCTTTTCAAGCATAAATGCGAAAGCAGCATTATACTCATTTGGTATTATTCCATCAAGCATAGCTTCCCGAACCGCATTTTTTATATCTCCAACAATTCGTGACGGGGACAGGCCAAATTCCTTCATAATGATTTCTCCGGTTATCGGGGGCTGCCAGTTACGAATTCTATCCGTTTCTTCTACTTCTTTCAATCTTTTCGAAACCAAATCAAAGTTGGATAAAAACCTTTGAACTTTTAACTTATTTTTTGACGTAATATCTGCTTTGCATAAAGTCATTAAATCATCTATATCATCACCGGCATCAAAAAGCAACCGGCGAATAGCCGAATCTGTTATATTTTCTTTAGTAAGGCCTATAGGCCTTAGATGGAGTTCAACAAGTTTTCTCACATACTTCATCTTTTCATTTAGAGGTAATTTCATCCGGGCAAATATTTTAGGAACCATTCTCCCCCCGATTACCTCGTGCCCATGAAAAGTCCAGCCATGCCCTTCTTCAAATCTTTTAGTCGCTGGCTTAGCGATGTCATGCAATATCGCAGCCCACCGAAGCCATAGATCATTAGTGTTTTGTGATATATTATCAAGCACCTGGAGTGTATGGTAAAAATTATCCTTATGCCCTTTCCCATCAATGTATTCTGCGCCTGCGAGAGCAACCATCTGTGGGAAAATAATTTCCAGTAATCCGCTTTTATACAAAAGATCGAAGCCTGCCGAAGGCTTTTCAGTTAATATAATTTTATTCAACTCATCAGTGATGCGCTCAGCGCTTACAATTTTAATTCTTTGGGCGTTTCGCTTTATAGCCTCAAATGTTTCAGGCAAAATTATAAAGTGCAATTGGGAAGCAAACCTTATTGCCCGCATCATTCTTAAAGGATCATCAGAAAAAGTTGCATCGGGTGGCAGTGGAGTTCTTAAGACTTTTTTATTAATATCACCGATCCCGTCAAGTGGATCAAGAAGCTTTCCAAAATCCCTGGCGTTAAGACTTATAGCAATTGTATTAATCGTAAAATCCCGGCGAAGCCTGTCTTCATCAAGCGTTCCCGATTGTACCTCCGGCTTACGGCTGCTGTAATTATAACTTTCAGTTCGGGCGCCAACGAATTCGATATGAAAAGCAACCTCACCCAAGCCGCTCTCCAAAGGAGAGGAAAAAGATGTATTGGAATTATCTCTTTCGGCGAATAATTTTATTTGAGCTGTACCAAAGGTCTTGAAGATGTTTACCTCTGGTCTCGGATTAAATTCGTCGGCTGTTTTTTTAGCAAGCTGTATCCCATCTCCGACACATACAATGTCTGCGTCTTTTGTGGGCCGGTCCAAAATTTTATCTCTTACAAAACCGCCAATTAGATACGCCGGCATAGAAAGTTCGTCAGCAACTGCGCTAATCTTCCTGAAAATAAAAAGTTCTTCATTCGTGCATTCAACATCCATTTCGCAAAAGTAAATGTTTTGTTTCTTGACGGTTTAATAGAGATACCTTACTTGTTATTGTAGCTCCATATTATATAATTGGTTTATTGTTTTTATAATGGCATTAATGTTGACTAATGTAAGTGTCTATTTAAAACTTCGTTTCTTTGAGGGAAGTATTGACAGATTGACAAGCGAAAAATATGAGTAGAAATTATTATTTGGGCAACCCGGAAGATGAAATGGAATTTATGCCCATAATTCCTTTAAACGAAGATGGTGGCGAAAGCAATGATGATCAGCCAATTCCAGAGGAAATACCACTGCTCCCTTTAAGAAATAC
>JBDUEG010000146.1:0-7249 GCA_040002575.1 Ginsengibacter sp. | reverse complement strand
AGGTCAAGATCAAGATCAGTATGATGAACGAGATGAAACCTCCACAGGAAGGGGATACGATGATTTAAGATGTGCCACAAATAATTAGTGTAATCAAAGATCAGCATTGCAATAATTGCCTCCGTCCATGAGGGCAGCTCGTATAAATAATTCAGGCCAAATTGAATTTTTTCATTTTGAATCGTAAGCCAAATCATTACAGGCAGAAACATAAAGCGCAACAGTATAAAAGAAGGAATAGAAAGAATGCTATTAATAACAGAACGCTGCCGTTTACTTTGAACACTTTTTCGAAGCTGGAATCTGGCTTCAATAAAAAATAATATCCAGAAAACAATTACAAGAATTGGGATGCCCATCCAATCAAAAACTTTGTGAAGTATATCCATTAGTGTTATTTCAATTTTGCCTTATCATCTTGCGATACAATCTAAGCAGGCGCTTCTGTGGCATGCCCAGGTAATACAACAACCATATAATAAAAAATGTTCCCTGTGTTTTATAGATTCCATTTGTAATATATTTTCTTGCAGAGGTTTTTACATAGCCATCAATAACTTTAAAAGTTGAAATTCGTTTTAGCCTGTGAATAATTTCCTGGTCTTCCATGATAAACAATTCTTCTTTATAACCGCCGCTTTTTAGAAAAGCTTCCCTGGTTATAAATAATCCCTGGTCGCCGAACCGGACAGCATTTACATCGAATCTTGTGAACCACGCGTTGGCCTTGAGGAACCAGTGATCATAGTCAAACGATAACCTAAAGCACCCAGAATAAAAATTGTTGTTGACTGCCTTAATAATTTTTTTTGAATATCCCGGTGGAGGAATCGAATCTGCATGTAAAAAAAAAAGTATTTCTCCTATAGCAATTGAAGCGCCCGCGTTTAATTGTGCCGCTCTTTTTTTTTCGCCAATAATTATTGTTTTTACAAATAAATTTTTGGCAATTTCAAGGGTGTTATCAGTACTGCCCCCATCTGCAATTATTATCTCACTAATATTCTCGTTATCATTGCCACCCAACAAATTAGTTATTGTTGTTGCCACTTTTGTCCCCTCGTTGTATGTGGGGATAATAATACTTATCATACTTAAATAATGTGGCTTTGCTTCAACTTTTCTTCAAATTGTGGTAGTTCCTTTATTCTTTGAATCAGGATAGCTAAAGCTTTTAAACATTCATGTTAAGTTTCCTGTTTTCGATTGCAAAATCCCGCTATAATTTCCAATCCGCCGGCCAGTTACTATTTAGAGCCTGGTAACTTCAACCCTATGAAAAATCCTTACAATACAAATGTCAAAAATTCTTTTCGTATGGACCTATCTTCTTTTAAAGAAACTTTGCAGGAAGCAGCACCTCCTCAAAGTTCATCGGTTTACTTAAATGCTTTGTGGTACGAAGCAAAAGGTAACTGGGATAAAGCTCATAAGTTAATTCAGGATATTGACGATAAGAATGCATCGTGGATCCATGCTTATCTTCATCGGAAGGAAGGAGACATTTCAAATGCAGGTTATTGGTATAGCCGTGCTGGTAAGGCATTATCTAAACTTACATTAGAAGACGAGTGGGAAGAAATTGCATCGGAATTGATTTCATCAAACAATTGAATTAACCGGGTAGCCTTACGAATGCCTCCATGGCTGCGTATCGTGTAAGGCCAAGCCTGGCATATAAGTCTGCAGTGTTTGCATTTCTTTCTTCTGCACGCTGCCAGAATTCACGGTTGTCGCTGCCCTGAAAGGGAACGCTATCTTTCTGTGACTGGTGAATAAAAATTCCGTAGCGCTTTTTTCTTACCTGGTCAGGGCTCATAGGCACCGCCATTTCTATTTCATTAATATCCCATTCTTCCCAGGCACCTTTATACAGCCATACCCAACAGTCAGCCAGCCACTCATCCCCTGCGTCTTTCATAAATGCGAGAGCGGCAAGAACTATGTCAATACATACCTTATGTGTACCGTGAGGATCGGCAAGGTCGCCTGCGCAAAATACCTGTTGAGGTTTTATCTTTCGCATAAGCTCAACTGTAAGCTTGACATCCTCGTCGCTCAGTGGCTTTTTTTCGATGGTGCCTGTTTCATAAAACGGAAGATTCATAAAATGAATCTGATCTTCTGTTAAGCCAACATATTTGCAGGTGGCTCTTGCTTCGCACCGACGTATCAAGCCTTTTATGCTCCGGATTTCTTCTGTATCTTTTTCACTTGCCTTTTTTTCATTTATATAAGCAGACGCCTTATTGAAAATCGATTTACTAATTGTGTTGTCTATATCAAAAATCTCTTCAAAGCCAACGGTAAAATCCAGAAACCTTGTTACGAATTCATCTGTGACGGCTATATTACCGCTGGTCTGGTACGCCACATGTACTTCATGCCCCTGATCGTGGAGCCGCATAAAAGTGCCGCCCATACTTATGATGTCGTCATCAGGATGCGGTGAAAAAAGAAGAACTCTCTTTGGAAAAGGAAGTGTTCTTTCCGGGTGATGCGGCATTGCTGAATCAGGTTTACCGCCAGGCCAGCCCGTTATGCTGTCTCTCAGCATATAGTACACTTCAAGATTGATTTCATACGCATCGCCTTTTTCAGTTAGCAGGTCACTAAGGCCAAATTCGTTGTAATCATGATCAGTCAGGCTAAGTACAGGTTTATCCAGTTTCAAAGCCAGGCTTACTACTGCATTCTTTATCATCTTCGGTACCCATTCACATTCGCCGGTAAGCCACGGTGATTTGAATCTTGTTAATTCCGAAGCGGCAAATTCATCCAGAACAAACGAGCATTGGTCATGGTTCTGCAACAAGGATGCTGGTACTTCTTCTGTTGGTTTATCTTCAACTGCTTTTCTAATTACGGGGGCTTTTGTTTTACCCCATGCAAGCAATATAATCCTGCGGGATCTCATAATAGTGCTTATACCCATAGTAATGGCCATACGCGGCACCTGGGAAATGTTTCCAAATTCATGAGAGTTGGCAATCCTGGTTGAATTGTCTAAAGTGATGAGGCGGGTCTTTGAATAGACAGGCGACCCCGGCTCGTTAAAACCAATGTGACCATTATTTCCTATCCCGAGTATTTGAAGATCCAGGCCACCGGCTTCAGCTATTTTATTTTCGTACTCTGCGCAATGTTGCTTTACTTTTTCTTTAGGAACGAGCCCGTTCGGCAAAAAATAATTTTCAGGATCGATATCTGTTTGCTCAAACAAATATTTTCTCATGAAGTAATGATAGCTGTTTAAAGCATCAGGCTCCATAGGATAATATTGATCGAGATTGAAAGTGATCACATTTTTAAAACTCAGTCCTTCTTCCCGGTGCATCCTTACAAGTTCGGCATATAAAGATTTTGGAGTGGAGCCGGTTGCCAATCCAATCACAGCTTTTTTGCCTTGTGCATTTTTTTCTTTAATGAGATCTGAAATTATTTGAGCAACATGCTGCGAACCTTCTTTCGGAGTTGCAAAAATCTCTACCGGAATTTTCTCAAGTGAGTCAATCATAAAGCCTTAATATTTATTAATTGTTGAGTGATAAAAATATACTCACTCGTTTGTGAACATTTAACGCAATCGTTTTTATAAAATGCTGGACGAAGATAAGAGGATTAATAATTAATAGCACGATGTAAATAAATTCATCATCGCATCCGGATAGGCATTCCCGATCTGTCAGTCAGTGGACTTGCTCCTGGTATTAATTAACTTCTATTTCACTTGCAAATAACCATGCAGGGGTGCCGGCCCCCGGAGCTCCAAACGGTATTGTACCTGAATTTTGCGCAAGTACCTTAAGGAAACGCGTAGTGGTATTTACGGGTAATGTGAATTTACTTTTTCCTTTGTCTTTGATGCCATCGATTGCCATAGTGGCTATGGAAGAATAATTTTGACCGTTATAAGATGTTGCTACCTGTATCTCTTTTGGAAGATATATCCAGCTTTCATTGTCGTCCAGCACATTAAGAGATACGCTTTTAATTTTCACTGATTCTCCGAGATCAATATCTGCTTCGAGGTCAGTGCCTGCAAAGCCAAGCCATTCAATGGGCTCAGCTAATCCCTTATCGGCAATGATGCCATTAACCAATGTAAAAGCGCCACTTCCTTGATATTTAAGATCCGGTTGATTTTTAAGTGTGATCTTTTTTCCTGTTGCTTTGTTGAATGAAAACGTCTTCCACGTCCACCCGTTAAGAATTTCATTGTTCCTGCCGGTTGCCACTGCCCCGTAAGTACCTGAGGCGTTTATTAACACCGGTTGGCTATAATTAAAAGATGCATTTGTACTTCGTCCTTTTACATAAATGATTTTGCTATCGACGTTATTTGTTTCAAGTTTCCACAAAATTCCATTATGCTCTTCTGAAGGTAATATGGAAGATTGAACGTCGAATGCAGCAGTACTATATTTAGTGCCCCAGAGTTTGTATCGTTCAAGCGTTGCAGGTAACCTTGCGCTAAAATCACTCCAATTTCTTTTTTCTTTGGGCGTCCAAAGTACTTCGCTTAAAGCTGCCATTCGGGGAAATATCATGTACTCAAGACGTGAAGAATTATTAATATACTCAGTCCATACATTGCCCTGGGCACCCAACACATATTTTGACTCCATAGCCTTCAATTCTTTTGGTACCGGGTCATAATTATAAACCATGCTGAGAGGAAGGTAACCGCCAATAGTAAGGCTGTCTTCATTTTTTGTTTGCGAATAATTGAGGTAGCAATACTTATCCGGGGTCATAATCACATTATGCTGTTGTTTTGCAGCGGCTATTCCACCTTCTTCGCCGCGCCAACTCATGACTGTAGCATTTTGGGCAAGGCCGCCCTCCAGGATTTCGTCCCAGCCGATTATATTTCGTCCTTTGCTGTTTAAATATTTTTCAATTTTACTTATGAAATAACTTTGCAGACCATGTTCGTCCTTCAGGTTACTATCTTTGATTAGCTGCTGACAAAACTCAGATCTTTTCCAGGCAGCCTTCGGGCATTCATCTCCGCCGATATGAATATATTTTGATGGAAATAGATCCATGACTTCATCAAGAACGTCTTCCAAAAATGTGAACGTATAATCCGAAGGACAAAAAACGTCTTCAAATACACCCCATGTTTGTTGAACTTGTTTGCCATCTCTTGAGCCTGCCCATGGTGTGCGTGAAGAAATTTTTGTGGATTCATCGGGGAAACAACTCAATTGAGGATATGCCGCGATGGCCGCTGAAGAATGTCCGGGCATTTCAATTTCAGGGATGATAGTTATGTATCGGTCTGCCGCATACTTTACAACCTCCTTTATTTCCTCTTGCGTATAAAAGCCGCCATAACGCTCATTGGTGTTTCCTTTACCGGGATGATGGCCTATAATGGTTCCATTCCTGAATCCTCCAACTGATGTAAGCTTCGGATATTTTTTTATTTCAATGCGCCAGCCCTGATCTTCTGTAAGGTGCCAGTGGAAACTGTTGTATTTATATAAGGCCAGGTAGTCAATATACTTCTTAATATAGTCGGCAGGAAAAAAATGCCTTCCAACATCAAGATGCATTCCTCTGTATTGAAAACGCGGATAGTCTTTTATAGAAATATAAGGTATGCTTAATACCGCTGACTTTTTCAGGGGCAATAACTGTATCAACGTTTGAACTCCATAAAATGTACCGGCTTCATCATTGCCTGTTATGTATACTTCGTTGTCACTAACTGTCATTGTATAACCCCCTGCAACGGCACTATCATCGGACTTCAAACTTAGCACCACTGCATTTCTACTACTACTATCATTACTCATTTTTAGTGCAAAGCCATAATATTTTCTTAGATAACTATTGAAAAAATCCGCACTCTTTTCTAAGCCGTTTCCTTTCAAGATGATTGTTGTGTTTTTTGTAATGGAAAATGTTGCCGCGATCTTTGGCATTTTAAGTTCAGCAGGTTGTGGAACAATATTTATTTTTTGTGCAAGGATAGAGGTTGATAACAGCACAGACAATATCAGGAAGTAGCTTTTCATTTCTATTTTTTATGAAGTAAAAATCCAATTTTATTTGAAGGACTCTATTCACTCTGCACAGGTAAAATAATTTTCGACGCATTCTTCTCATCATGATAAACGCGAATTGTTGCTTTCTGAAAATCCGTATCGTTTGCTTTGTAGATGTCCATAAACTTTTGAGGATTACGATCTGCAAGCGGAAACCAACTGCTTTGAATTTGTATCATAATGCGGTGACCTTTCAAAAATGTATGCGCTACGTCAGGCAGTTCCCATTTTACTTCTGTAATTTTTCCCGGCACAAATGGTTCAGGTTTTTCAAAACTATTGCGAAACTTTCCTCTCATAATTTCTGCACGCACCAGCATCTCATAACCGCCCATCGGACTATTTTTTTTACCATCCTCTTCCGCATAAATATCGACTTTGTTATAACCCATGTTTTCGGGAAAAACATCTATAAGCTTTACCACAAAATCTGCATCTGTTGTTGAAATGCTTGTGACGACATCTGCAATTACATTGCCTGCAAGTGTAACCGATTCCGTTAGGGTGCCTGTTTTAAAAGATAAAACGTCAGGTCTTCGTTCAGCGAAGCGTTGATCATCGGACATGTAAGTTCTTGTCCTGTTGAAATGCACAAACTCTTCGTAAGGCACCGGTTTGGCAGGATCACTTATATATTCGGTAAAACTGTTGCTAACAGAGGGCTTTGACCAGTTTAAATTACCTCCTTCCTGCAGATATATTTCTTTATCCTGTTTACCTGCGGGAGGCCATTGCGAAAAAGCTTTCCATTCATTTGCGCCGGTAAGAAAAACATTCGCTTCGCCTATTTGCGAAATGTCACCTTTACCTTTTAAGAAATAATTGAAAAAAGGAATTTCAAAATGTTGTTGATAATATTCACTGGTATTTGAACCGAACTGGATGTTACCATGATGAGTTCCGTCATGGTCCGACCATTGACCATGAAACCAGGGGCCTTCAACTATCTTATTAAATGCCTTACCCGGATTATTTTGTTCCGCGGCTTTATACGAATTCCAGGCACCCCAACAATCTTCTGCATCAAACAAACCACCAACCCATAACATGGCAGGTTTTAGATTTTTTGTAGCGATTCTGGCATCACGTGCCTTCCACCAGCCATCATAGTTTGGATGAGCCATCAGATCTTTCCAGAAAGCGAGGCTATCGCCTGTATATTTTGCAAAGTTTTTTAAAGCGCCGGTTTC
>JBDUEG010000145.1:0-7280 GCA_040002575.1 Ginsengibacter sp. | reverse complement strand
TGGGATGCTCCAATGCTTATTTCGCAACACGATCATAAGCGATTATATTTTGCTTCTGATAAAGTTTTCAGAACTAATGACCAGGGTAATACATGGAAGGTAATAAGCCCTGATCTTTCCAGAGGCATTGACAGGAACAAACTAACGGTAATGGGTAAAGTCTGGAGTGTAGATGCTGTTGCAAAGAACGGCTCAACAGATCACTATGGGCAGGTAACTACCATTGCCGAATCTCCGTTGGATGAAAATATATTGTATGCAGGCACTGATGACGGACTGATTCATGTAACCCTTGACGGAGGCAAAAACTGGAGAAAGATTGATAACATACCGGGCGTGCCGGAACGCACTTACATTAACGAGATCATTGCTTCCCCGCATGATAAAAATGTTGCCTATGCAGCGATTAATCATCATCGCTACGGAGACTTTAAACCTTATCTTTTTAAAACATCAGATGCCGGAAAAACATGGGTGGCTATACAAAATGACTTGCCCGAAAGGGGTACTGTGTATTGTGTGGCCGAGGATCCTAAAAATGCAAACCTGTTATTTGCCGGTACCGAATTTGGTGTGTTTTTTACAATAAATGGCGGTGATAATTGGGTCCAATTGAAAGGCGGCTTGCCCCCCATCGCCATAAAAGATATGGAGATACAGAAACGCGACAACGACCTCGTTGTTGCAACTTTTGGGAGAGGATATTATGTATTAGATGACTATGCACCTTTAAGAACATTAAGCAAACAAGACCTGGATAAAACCGCATTTGTTTCACCAGCCAGGAATGCATGGATGTACATAGAGTCCTATCCGCTTGGCATTCGTGGAAAAGGTTTCCAGGGTGAAAGTTATTGGACTGCTCCAAATCCCACTCCCGGCTCAGTGTTTACATACTATTTGAAAGATGATATAAAAACGCTGAAAGAAAAGAGGCACGAGTCAGAGAAAGAAAAAATTAAAAATAACCTGCCGCCGTATTATACCTCTATGGATTCTTTGCGCATGGAAGACAGCGAAAGTGATCCATATTTGCTTTTTACAGTTTACGACGGAGGTGGACATGCCGTGCGACATTTAAAAGCTCCTGCAAAAAAAGGAATGCACAGGATCACCTGGGATTTTCGTTCTGATGCAAAAGACCCAATAAGCTTTACGCCCTTCAGTGAAGAAAATGTTTTTGGTTCACCCCCGAGAGGAATTCTTGTTCTTCCCGGAAATTATTCTGTTTCACTTGCCAAATACCAGGACAGCGCTTATGTACCGTTTGCGCCTCCCCAACCCTTTACTATCGAAGCATTGAATATGGCGTCCATGCCTGCTTCAGACAAGAAAGTTTTATACGCCTTTGGCGAAAAAATTTCGGAGCTAAACAGGGCTGTAGATGGAACCAATGCTTATCGTGCTGAGCTTGCGAACAAATTAAAATATATAAAAGAGGCAATTTTGAAAACACCATCTATTGATAAAGCTGCAATGGAAAATATTTTTGCGCTTGATAAAAGATTGACAGATGTAGGCATAAAACTAAATGGAGATGCTACTCTCACGAAAAGAGAATTTGATGCCCCACCTTCAATAAACAACAGGATATCCGCCATCATGGATGGAATGCTTACCACTACTGCAGGCGCTACCAATACATTTATAACTTCATACAGCGACGCTGCAAAAGAATTTGAACCGGTACTGGTGGAAGTGAAAGCAATAGATATGGAAATAAAAAAGTTAGATGCTTTATTGGAACAAAACCATGCACCGTACACACCGGGAAGATTGCCCGAATGGAAGGGAGAATAAGTGGCATCTATAAAGTTCTGTGATTTGAAGTATACACCCGAAATGAATTGCGCGCCTGATTCCAGGGATTATTTTAGTAAGCACCCAACTTTGAAAATGGATATTGAAGAAAGTATCAACCTTACAGATAAAACTAATATCCCGCTTAAAAGAGTGCTTGGTTTATTAACCAGTATTTTATTGGTGGCTGGCATTATGATTGGTTCAGGTGTCTTTAAAAAGATTGCACCGATGGCAGCTTCAGGTTTAAGCCAAAAATATCTTATCGCGGCCTGGGTAGTTGCCGGAGTCATCACCATGTTTGGCGCATTTATTATTGCCGGTCTTTCTAATCTTACCGTTGAGTCAGGCGGCCAATATGAATATTTAAGAATGGCCTTCGGCGGTTTTATGAGTTTCTTATTTGGCTGGACTTCTTTTACAATTATTGGGAGTGCATCAGTTGCCGCCTTGGCATTTATATTCGCTCAATCAGTAAACGGCCTGCTTCCGTTATATAATCCTTTCCATGATCTAAGCTCTGTCTCGATTGTGAATTTCATTTATCCCTTTGCAAGTTCAGGAGTAAAAATATTAGCCATTATTACTATTATTCTCTTAACATGGGTAAATTATCGTGGCACTAAAAAGGGTGCCTCTTTAAATAGTTTTCTAACCTGGCTAAAAGTCGCCGGTATTCTTTTTCTAATTGCCCTTGGGTTGTTTTTTTCAAATAATACTCAAGAGGTCGCTGCAAGTACAATCATAAATAAATTTTCAAACACTGCCATGTACACCGCATTTTTTGGAGCACTCCTTAGTGCATTCTGGGCATACGACGGATGGGCCGACCTGGCCTATGTAACCGGCGAAGTGAAAAATCCAAAAAAGAATATTCCGGTTGCCATTATTACAGGTGTTGGCATTGTTATGATTATGTATGTACTGGTAAACTACGCGTATATGAAAACCTTAAGCCTGCCTGAACTTGCGTCCACAGGCGAAAACAATATTGCGGCTTCTGCCGTTGCACAAAAAATAATTGGTCATAACGGGGTAATTCTTGTTTCCATACTTATTATGTTCAGTACCCTTGGGGCACTCAACGCGGTAATTTTTTTTTACCCCAGGCTGTATTATAAAATGGCAAAGGAAAATTCATTTTTCAAAAGCACGGCAAAAGTTCATCCTGTATATAGAACACCGTACGTTGCCTTAATCTATGTGATGATATGGAGTGCTGTACTTGTTTTGTCCGGGACTTTTGATATGCTTACTGATATGATTATTTTCTCTGGATTTTTCTTTTATGTATTACTTGCCTGGGCGCTTATAAGAATGAAACGTAATGGTACTATAAAAGCTAAAGTAATCGGGTATCCTTTTGTGCCGTTGTTTATTATTTTATTTGCGACCGCCTTGCTCGTAAATACAATTTATATTCAGCCAAAGCAAACATTATTTGGGATTGGATTGATGTTAAGTGGTGTTCCATTCTATTATTACTTTAAAAGGCAATCAACTTTCCCGAAATAAGATTGTATTATCAATTCATAGTTTCTGGAGAACAAAATTATTTGTATGAATAATAAGGAAGTCACTTTCAGGAAAATCTGTTTGCTTGCCTTGGTCGTGCTGGGTTGGTTCGCGCTTGCCGGCCAGTTCTACCTTATCATACTGAATAGAGTAACTTCTATCCCCGGAACGATTATAAGATACTTTAGCTTTTTTACCATTCTTACAAATTTCCTTGTCGCCGTTTGTTCAACCGTTTTGCTTGTAAACAAAAATCGCTGGCATCAATTTTTTTCAAACGCAAAGACGATCACTGCGATCACCGTTTACATTACCGTCGTCGGTCTTGTTTACAATGTCATCTTAAGATTTCTATGGAGTCCTGAGGGCTTCCAATCATTAATAGATGAATTATTGCATACGGCTATACCTGTCTTGTTTATTTTGTTTTGGATATTCTTCATGCCAAAGGCAGGGTTAAAGTCAAAAGATATTTTACCCTGGCTTCTTTATCCGTTTATCTATGTGATTTATATATTAATAAGAGGAGCATTTACAGGGCTTTATCCATATCCATTTATAGATGTAAAAGAACTTGGCTATAATAAGGTCTTACTAAATAGCGGTATGCTTGTGATTGTGTTTGTGGTGTTTTCGTTGTTATTTGTTGGGGTGGATCACTATTTCAAGAAACAACCTCTTTTTTAAAGTAACTCACAACGATAATTATCAGCCTCGCCAATTATTCCTATAGCTTCTATTTCTACGAAGTAGCTGTTTAAAAATAAGTTAATCCTTTTGCAAGGATGATGATAGTGCGTGAGCCCATTCTTTTCAATTTAGTAACTTCGCAGTCCTGTCATTTTGACCACGAAAAATTTCCTGCATCAATTTTGACAAGAATTACTTTTCTATAAAACTTCATTTAATCAGAACATATATGTCCGGGTTTCTTTCAAAATTATTCGGTGGCAGTAAGAGCGAAAAAGACGTAAAGGTAATTACGCCTTACGTACCTAAGATCAATGCTTTCTTCGAACAATACAAGTCACTTTCTAATGATGACCTACGTAATAAGACTGTAGAATTTAAGAAGCAGATAAAAGACCATCTCGCTGAAACAAACAGCGAAATTGAATCAAAAAAAGCGGAAGCGGAATCGCTTGACTCGTCTGATATTGATGGTCGTGACCAGATTTACCAGGAAGTGGATGCCATCATTAAAAGCAGGGACAAAAAAATTGAAGAAGTTCTCCTTAATATTCTGCCTGAGGCTTTTGCAGTGGTTAAAGAAACAGCCCGTCGTTTTAAGGAAAATAAAGAATTAAAATCTACTGCTACGGAGCTTGACAGAACATTAAGTATAACTAAAAAGTATATAAGAATAGAAGATAATAAAGCCATCTATCAAAACACGTGGCCTGCCGGTGGAAGTGAGATAACCTGGAATATGGTTCATTATGATGTACAGCTAATAGGCGGCATTGTTTTACACCAGGGGAAGATTGCTGAAATGGCAACCGGTGAAGGTAAGACGCTTGTGTCTACGTTGCCTGCTTATCTAAATGCGCTTGCAGGGGAAGGTGTGCATATAGTAACGGTGAACGATTATCTCGCCCGCCGCGATAGTGAATGGAATGGAACCTTGTTCGAATGGCTCGGCCTTACAGTTGATTGCATTGATAAGCATGAACCCAACAGTGATGACCGTCGCAAGGCTTACAATAGCGATATCGTTTATGGTACTAATAACGAGTTTGGATTTGACTACCTCAGGGATAATATGGTGCATACGCCCGACGAAATGGTACAACGTAAACATCATTTTGCCATGGTTGATGAGGTAGATAGCGTGCTGATTGACGATGCGAGAACTCCATTAATAATTTCAGGTCCTATACCAAGAGGCGATAAACAGGAATTCGACCAGATGAAGCCGAGGGTTGAAAGAATTGTTGAAGCACAGAAGAAGGTAACCAACAGTTTTTTGATTGAAGCAAAGAAAAAGATAAGCGAAGGGAATGATGATCCAAAAGATGGTGGACTCGCCCTTTTCCGATCTCATCGCGGGCTTCCTAAAAACGGCGCACTTATCAAATATTTGAGCGAGCCTGGCATGAGGGTAAAGCTCCAAAAAAGCGAAAACTATTATCTGGCTGATCAGCAGAAGAACATGCCGAAGGTTGATGAAGAACTGTATTTCCACATTGATGAAAAGAACAACCAGGTAGAGCTTACTGATAATGGAATTGCATTGATAACAAAATCAGGGGAAGACCCGGACTTTTTTATTCTTCCTGATATAGGAGTAAAGCTTGCAGAGATAGAAAAGAGTGACTTAAATGCAGATGAAAAACTTCATCAGAAAGAAACCCTGCTCAATGAATATTCTATTAAAGCTGAAAGAATACATACGGTTCAGCAATTATTAAAAGCCTATACTCTTTTTGAGAATGATGTAGAATATGTAGTGATAGAAGGACAAGTAAAAATTGTAGATGAGCAAACAGGCCGTATAATGGAGGGCCGCCGCTACTCCGACGGATTGCACCAGGCAATAGAAGCGAAAGAAAATGTAAAGATTGAAAGTGCTACCCAAACATATGCCACTATCACCCTGCAAAACTTTTTCAGGATGTATCATAAGCTTGCCGGCATGACGGGTACTGCTGAAACTGAAGCGGCAGAATTTTGGGACATCTATAAGCTTGATGTTGTTTCAATACCTACAAATGTCCAGGTAATAAGAAACGATACCCAGGACCTTGTTTATAAAACAAAGCGTGAAAAGCTGAAGGCGGTAATAGAAGAGGTTGAAAAAATGCGTGCAGCCGGAAGGCCAATTCTTGTGGGTACAACATCTGTGGAAGTAAGTGAATTGTTAAGCAGGATGATGAAGCAGAAAGGCGTTCCGCATAATGTATTAAACGCGAAACAACATGCAAGGGAAGCACAGGTAGTTGCTGAGGCAGGACTTTCCGGCAATGTAACTATTGCAACCAACATGGCTGGCCGTGGTACTGATATAAAACTTGGAGCGGGTGTAAAGGAAGCAGGTGGCTTGGCAATACTTGGTACTGAAAGGCATGAAAGCCGCCGGGTGGACAGGCAGCTTCGTGGACGTGCCGGCAGACAGGGCGATCCGGGTACTTCACAATTTTTTGTTTCTCTCGAGGATGATCTTATGCGCATGTTTGGTAGTGAAAGAATCGCGTCGCTGATGGATAGAATGGGGTATAAGGAAGGTGAAGTGATTCAGCACAGCATGATCTCGAAAAGTATTGAGCGGGCGCAGAAGAAAGTAGAAGAAAACAATTTTGGGATAAGAAAAAGATTGCTTGAATATGATGATGTGATGAATAAGCAACGTACCGTAATTTACGGAAGGCGTAACCATGCGTTATTTGGAGAAAGGCTGGCGCTCGATCTTGATAATGCTTTTTATTCAGTAGCCGAAGGCATCGTAAATTCTTTCAAAGAAATCAATGATCATGAAGAATTTAAGCTGGATGTTATTATCAATTTTGGGATTGATACCGATATTACAGCAGAAGAACTTGATAAAGTAGATGCAGGTACGCTTGCAAACAGGCTTTATTATGAAGCGAAAGATCATTACAATCATAAGAACAAAATGATGAATGAGCAAACGCTTCCGGTGATAAAAAATATTCGAAAGGAACAGGGCTCACATATTGAAAACGTTGCGGTTCCATTTACTGATGGAAAAAAAGCAATGCAAGCCGTAGCTAATTTGGATAAAACGATTGAAACAAATGGTGCGGAATTAACCAACGCATTGGAGCGTAATATCACATTAGCCTTAATAGATGATGCATGGAAAGAGCATCTTCGTGCAATGGACGATCTCAGGCATAGTGTACAAACCGCAGGTTATGAACAGAAAGACCCATTGGTGATTTATAAGATCGAAGCATTCAATGCATTCAAGCAAATGGATGACCAGGTAAATAAAGATATCGTAA
>JBDUEG010000144.1:0-7335 GCA_040002575.1 Ginsengibacter sp. | reverse complement strand
TTCCTGCAGGGCGTGTAAAAGTAAAAGAAGTAAATAAAGTGGCGGGTGAAATACCTCTGTCGGAAGCCGAGATAGTTGTGAGCGGCGGACGGGGATTGAAAGGCCCGGAAAACTGGGCGATTGTGACTGACCTTGCAAAAGCGCTTGGAGCTGCAACTGCATGCAGCCGCCCTGTGAGCGATAGTGACTGGAGGCCCCATCACGAGCACGTGGGACAGACTGGTTTGACAATCGCCCCCAATCTATATATTGCACTAGGCATTTCCGGCGCCATTCAGCATTTGGCGGGAGTAAACAGGAGCAAAACCATTGTTGTGATCAACAAAGATCCTGAAGCTCCGTTTTTTAAAGCAGCAGATTACGGCATTGTAGGTGATGTATTTGAAGTAGTACCAAAGATTACGGAGGCAGTAAAAAAATTAAAAAGTTAGTTATTTATTGCACCGGGCAACCTGCCCGATACTATAAGAATTTTAAGAAGCTTTCATAAAGTCAGAGGTTTTAATTTTTATATATTTGCCGATATCAAAAAATCACAAAAGAGAGATTGGTATGAAGAAAATAGAATTGGAAATTGTAGCTCTGTCCCACAGTATTACACAAACACATTCTTATGCTGTTGTACTCGGAGAAGTAAACGGTTTGCGGCGGCTTCCGATTGTTATTGGCGGGTTTGAAGCACAAGCAATAGCCGTTGCTCTTGAAAGAATGCAACCAAGCCGTCCACTTACGCATGACCTCATGAAAAATTTTATGCTGGCTTTTAATATTGAGCTTCATGAAATAATTATTAATGATCTGCAGGAGGGAATTTTTTATTCCAAACTGGTATGTTCAACGGACCATGATACAGTAGAAATCGATTCACGTACATCCGATGCTGTTGCACTTGCTGTTAGGTTTGGATGTCCTATTTATACGTATGACAACATACTGGATAGTGCAGGAATATTAATGGAGGAAGATGATAAAAAGAAAAAAGTTTTGGTATCCCACAATGATGCGGCCAGTGACGATCTTAAAAAATTATCTACGGCAGAACTGGAAAACTTATTGAACGAAGTGCTCGAGCAGGAGGACTACATAAAAGCCGCTTCGATAAGAGATGAAATCAAGGGAAGGAAAAAAGGATAGATTAATTTATAATTGCTTCATACATAAATCTTGCATTGAATATTATTTTCTTTTACCAGGACTATGATAGCTTTCCCTAATTGTAAAATAAACCTGGGCCTTAATATCCTCGAAAAGAAAGCAGATGGCTTTCATGACCTGGAAACAGTGTTCTTTCCTGTTAACATACACGACGTTTTAGAAATACTTGAATTTGGAGGAAACACAACACAAGTAACAACCTCTGGAATTTCATTAGGCGAGTGTGAAAATAATATTTGCCTGGAAGCCTACAACCTTCTGAAAAAAGATTACCCTGACCTGCCAGGAATAAAAATGCATCTTCATAAAGCAATCCCATTGGGAGCCGGTCTCGGCGGCGGATCTGCAGATGGCGTTGCAACTTTAAAACTTCTAAATAAAACATTCAATCTAAATATTCCTGATGAGCAATTATTCGCCTACGCTTTAAAGTTAGGCAGCGATTGCCCTTTCTTCATTTTGAATAAGCCTTGCTTTGCTTCAGGCCGTGGCGAAACGTTAGAACCAATAAGCCTACCGCTTTATGCTCATAAAATTGTTATTGTAAATCCGGGAATACATGTCAACACAACAGAAGCTTTTAAACATATCGTTCCACACGTACCAGAAAAAAGAATAAAGGAAATAATTGCACAACCCATTGATACCTGGAAAAATGAACTTGTGAATGACTTTGAAGATTCGGTTTTTAAAAAGTACCCGGACGTGCATAAAATTAAAAAAGACTTGTATGACAGTGGCGCTATTTATTCCGGTATGAGTGGAAGCGGGAGCACTGTCTATGGCATTTTTAAAGATGGTACTTTAACGAATTACATTCCTCATGCTGATTACTTTTACAAAATAGTTGAAGCTGCCTGATTTTGTTTGGACACTTTACAAACCACATTTGCATAAATCCATTTTTATACTTTTCTATTTTATTTTTCCATTTTCGTTGATGGCTCAAAATGATAGTGGCTTCCATACCCATCCAGATGTTGATTCGCTTAAAATCATTTATGGGAAGCATAAACATCTGATTAAAGAATTTGAAATACAAGCGCTTATCGCCCTCTCCTACTATCCGGAACTTTATAACGAAAACATCATTTTTAAATATAAAAGCTTTAACAGCACTGCTCAAACAACGATGACTCCTGGGTCTATATTTAAGAAAACTGATAAAAAATATTTCATTTACTTAAATAACGATTCAACCAAAACAGGCTTGGTCTTACATGATGTTCCATATAATTCGCAGATAGCAGTTATTGGCCATGAGCTTGCACATGTAGTTGATTTCAAAAGCCGTGGTTTTCTCGATTTAGCCTTATGGGGATTGAAATATCTTTTTGTGAAAACAAGTACTAATATTGAAAGGCAAACAGATAAAATTGCTATACGACATGGGCTTGGATGGCCATTATATTTCTGGGCAGATTATGTTTTAAATCAATCAACCGCTAATAAGCATTATAAAAAGATTAAAGAAAAAAAATACATGCACCCGGATGAGATTCTTCAATACATGGCGTCACATAAGTTGCTGAATTAATTGCGTTCGATGCCGCATATTCTTATTTGAGCAAAGCTTAAAAAACTATACCTTTGGCAAAGTGAAAAATAGAGTCAACATATTACACTTCCTTCTTTTGAATCTCGATTTTTTAGATCACAGACTGTAACCATATCGTCAATCTGATCTTTACATTTTTCCACTAATTATTTATATTTTATTATGTCAACTCAATTAATAAGTTCGCAATCAAGTTATTTTACTGAGCTGGAAAATAAATTCGGGGCTCACAATTATCACCCCTTGCCTGTTGTGCTTCAAAAAGGAAAAGGCGTTTTCGTTTGGGATGTTGAGGGAAAAAAATATTATGATTTTTTGAGCGCCTACTCTGCGGTTAACCAGGGGCATTGTCATCCTAAAATCATTAACGCTTTAGTAGAACAGGCTCAACAATTAACCCTCACCAGCAGGGCCTTTTACAGTGAGGCGCTGGCCTGTTTTACTCAATACATTACTCAATATTTCGGCTACGAAAAGGTTTTGCCGATGAATACCGGCGCAGAAGCCGTTGAGACTGCTTTAAAACTTTGCAGACATTGGGGATATGCCGTAAAAAAGATTCCAGCCGATAAAGCTAAAATTATTGTTTGCAGCGGTAATTTCCATGGACGCACTTTAGGTATAATTTCTTTTAGCACTGATAGTACGGCTAGAAAAGATTTTGGGCCATACCTGCCGGGCTTTGACATAATTCCATATAATAATCTTCCGGCTTTAGCAGAAGCGCTTAGCGATAAAAATGTTGCCGGATTTTTAGTTGAGCCTATTCAGGGTGAAGCTGGGGTAATAGTTCCCGACGAGAATTATCTTTCAAAAGCAAAGCAGTATTGTAAAGATGCAAATGTTTTATTCATAGCGGATGAGATTCAAACAGGACTTTGCAGAACGGGAGAATTGCTTTGCTGCGACCATGAAAATGTTCGCCCTGATGTTTTGATTCTTGGCAAAGCGCTCAGTGGAGGCACACTACCGGTGAGTGCCATTCTTGCGGACAACCATATAATGCTTACAATAAAACCAGGTGAACACGGAAGTACCTATGGTGGAAATCCGTTAGCATGTAAGGTAGCCACGGCCTCGCTGGAAGTATTGAAAGAAGAAAAACTGTCAGAAAATGCAGAGGCGATGGGCAAGCTTCTGAGAGAGGAATTAAAGAAATTAAATTCTGAGCACATAAAGGAGATCCGAGGAAAAGGCCTGCTAAATGCGATAACTATTAACCACACCGATGAAAATGCCGCATGGCGATTGTGTATGGAACTAAAAGAAAACGGCCTGCTTGCAAAACCAACCCATGGAGATAAAATTCGTTTTTCGCCGCCTCTTGTCATTAATAAAGAGGAAATAATGGATTGCGCACAAATAATCGGGAAAAGCTTCCGGATATTGAATTAGGTCATTTCAAATCATCGGCGCTAAACACCAGTGGAAGCAAGTTTGAGGCATTTTCTATAACCTGGACTTTCCCTTCCATTCCACTCAAAATAATTCTAATTTGGTGTCCTGTTCTTTGCTGGAATTCGGCAAACGACTGGCGACAAATACCACAGGGACTTACCGGGCGGTCACTTTTGCCTTTCAAATTATTGTAGGCAATTGCAATATTCTCTATTCCAATACCGGGAAATTGAGAAGAGGCTGAGGAAAGTAAAACCCGTTCCGCACAAATTCCTGCGGGATAAGAAGCATTTTCCTGATTGGTACCAGTAACTGTTTCACCATTCACTAATTTAGCAACAGCTCCAACCTGGAAACCTGAGTAAGGTGCATAGGCAAATTGAGTAACTGAACGAGCTTCACTTAATAGAAATGCATCTGACTGGTTCAGTTCATCTATTGAGTCATACACGAGAACGTGAAATTTATATTCCTCCTTTTGCATCATTTTTTTTACAAACTTAGCTTTTAAGATGCCAATATACCTACCGTTTATTTTTTGTAGATAACAATTTCAATCTTAAGAAATCTTTTATCAAAAAGTTTTTTTGCGTTACGAACATAATCGTATATTGCCTACGAATAAAGTCGTAACAATGACCATACGTAAAAATATTAAGCCAACCGAAAGTGAATTAGAAATCCTTCAAATACTGTGGGAAAGGGAATCTTCGACTGTTCGTGATGTTCACGAGGAGTTGTCAAAAACCAAGACAGCGGGATACACAACTACTTTGAAACTAATGCAAATAATGTTTGAAAAAAAATTGGTGACCAGAGATGACAGTGCGAAGACTCATTTTTATCAAGCTGCGATAAGCCGTCAAAAAACACAGAAACAGTTTCTTGACAAAATGATAAACGGGCTGTTTTCAGGATCATCAACCCAACTCGTACTGCATGCCTTAGGCAATCAAAAAGCATCGAAAGATGAATTGGATGAAATTCAAAAATATCTTGACAGTTTAAAACACGGTAAATGAATTTGTCAGCCTTACAACATTCAGAGTTTCTGCATGCCTTAGGCAATGCGCTTTTAAACAGTTTGTGGCAGGGTTTCATTATATTTATTATTTATGAAATAATAAATATTTCTTACAAAAACGCCTCTTCTGCCTTTAAAAATAAGCTGAGCACATTTTTAATCTTCGTTTTATTTGGATGGTTTCTGAGCAGCTTCATTACAGGCTTTTACACAGAAATGAATGCAGTTGATATAGCAGCAAATCCTGTTTCGATAACTGATATAGAATCAGCAACAGAAAGTGTACTAAGCATTGAGCGCATTCTTTTGTATGTAACTGGTACGCTACCCTATCTTTCAGTTTCGTATATTTTTCTTTTAACCTTTTTAACGTTTAGACTTCTCTCTTCCTATCGCTATGTATATTTTATCGCAAACAAGCGCCTTGTCTCGCCCCCTCAAAAACTTCAGCATTTTGCATCAAAGGTTGCGGAACAATTAAAAATCACAAAGCAAATAAGTGTTTGGGTTTCGAAGCACATTGATGTGCCTGCAACTATAGGGTTTCTGAAGCCTATAATTCTCATCCCTGTTGCTTCCATAAATAATTTATCATCTATTCAGCTAGAGGCTATCATTCTCCATGAGTTATCTCACATAAAAAGGAACGATTACTTTACAAATCTTTTGATTTCTATAATTGAAACGATTCTTTTCTTTAATCCATTTATTGTATTGCTTTCAAAAATTGTAAAAAGAGAAAGAGAGAATTGTTGTGACGACTTCGTACTTCAATATAAATACGATCCACATTCTTATGCTTCTGCTCTATTAAAACTTGAACAGTCGAGGAGAAGTAATTTAAAATTAGCCATTGGAGCAGTATCTGGCAAAAAGCAGCTTTTAATGAGAATAAAAAGGATTACGCGGTGCCAGGTAGTTTCCAGGCAATATAATTATGGGCAAAAGCTACTTGCATTAGTTTTGGTGACGTCCACTATTTGTTCCATTGCCTGGCTTTCTCCCCAGGAAAAAAAGAAAAAACTTAATAAGACTTTTACCACAGAAAGAATAAAGGTTCTTGATAAGTTTAAAGCGCAGGGCAAGGTAATACCAGCAGAGGACATAAATGAAGGAGACAAACATAAAGAAGTCCAATTATCAAAAGGCATTACAAGCTATGCTCAAAAGTCAACCATACCGCTACCGCAGTTATTAAGCGACCCTGAAAATGAATTCAATCTTATTGACGAAACACCTGACCTTGATAATAACCATTTGAGAAAACAAGATGGTAAAGAATTTTCTGTTTTGGGGGGCGACACAAATTTTTCACCTTCTTCTTTTGATTCAAGGGCTTTCAACGATATGCCATTAAATTTTACGGGAAACTTTTTCTTTAAGGATGTGAAAGTGCACATTGATATTGACGACCTAAACCGAAGTTTAAAAAATGTTTTTAAGGGAATCAAAACAGTCAATTGGAAAAAATTTCAAAATGACATAAATGCCTCTCTTTTTAAAATAAAAACAGATGAATTGTCTGAGCGTGAGATCTCAAATCTATATGAGGAGGATTTAAGCAGGTTACTCGAAAAAAAGGACGAGCAAAAAGAAAGACTCAATCCAAAAACTCTATCAGCCTTAAAGGATAGAAAAAAGCTTACTTCACTCGACCTTCTCAAACAGTTTAAACTTCTTAAAACTCAAAGCCTTTTAAATACCAAAGAAAGTTGGAGAGAACTGACCGATGTAGTCCCGTTCCAGGAAAACGGTTATAATTCTTTTAATTATGAAGTTGAATCTGCCCCGTTGCCACAAGTTGCACTTCGTGAATTGGCCAAAAGAACTTTACCTAAAACCATTTCAATCTCTGGCTTAAGCAATAAAACGGTGAAGACGGTATTAGAAAATATCGAAAGTATTTCCAAAGGGACTAAAAACTCTGTTCGATATACCATTAGTAATAGTTCTGATAACAAGGCTCAACAACGAAAAGTTATTACGATTGAAATTAATGAAGCTCCATAGCTGAAATCCTTTTAAAACTCCTCATTCTATTCTAGATAGTACTATCCTGCTTTTAATCTTCAAGGATTTATATAAATTCTGTCGTGAGCTAAGTGAATTCACATAAATACCTTGTGTGTGATCCTGTAATAATAGAAACAAAAAAGCCGCATAGAAATGCGGCTATTGTTAAGAACCAGTGAGGTTCTGT
>JBDUEG010000143.1:0-7367 GCA_040002575.1 Ginsengibacter sp. | reverse complement strand
TTAAAACTATGGGCTCAGGAAAAGTATTAGCAAGCGTTTTAGCAGGTGCCGCTGCAGGCGCTGTATTGGGGATTTTGTTTGCACCCGATAAAGGGACGGAAACCAGAAGAAAAATAGCAGAGAAAGGGTCAGACCTGGCAGATTCTGTCAAGGACAGATATAGCGAATACTCTGATGTAATTTCTGAAAAATACGACCAGGCAAAACAGAAATTAACTGGTCTTGTTGCTGAAGGAAAGGATATGGGCAATGACTTAGTCAATCAGGCTAAGGAAAAAGCAAATGCAATGAAAGGTGATGTAAGGAGTCCCATGAATGGATAATACGTCTCAATAATTTCAGTAAACAAACAAGTTCGATGATGATGAATGATACTACCGAAGACAAACCAACCGGCGTGGAGGAACTGTTTAATAAGTTTAAAGATTATGCTGACACCAGAGTTAATCTTTATAAGCTCAAAGCTATAAATAAGGTTTCAGGAGTATTCTCCACTTTTGCGACGATGATGATTCTGATGTTTGTTTTCTTCACAGTATTCTTATGCGTCACTTTTGGAGTTGCCTTTTTAATTGGTGAATGGTTAGGTGCATCGTCTTATGGATTTTTTATTATTGCAGCCCTGTACCTCATCATCGGACTTGTTTTGTATTCGAAACGTGGAAGCATATTAAAGAATCCGGTAAGCGATAGGCTTATTAAAGAAATGATAGATTAAGGAATTAAAAATCTGATAATGGACACTGAAGAAATTGCGGACTCGAAACTTCAAAAGGTAGCAAATACAACAGAATTACAAACTGCTATAAAGCGCCTTGAGCGAAAAGCAAAGATTCAGGAAATGGAATTGCAAGATCATTTTCATACTTTATTAGTTAGTCTTAAACCTGCCAATATTTTAAAGACAACTATACATGAAGTTCAGGAAGCCCCTGAATTAAAAAACAATTTATTTAGGGTGGCGTTGGGTCTTGGGGCCGGTTATTTGTCAAGACAAATGGTTGTCGGGAAATCTGCAGGTCTTGTGAAGAAAGCTTTGGGAACTGCATTACAATTTGGGATAACGCAATTCGTGTCAAAGAAACATCAAAGCGAAAAAAATGGTGCAAACCCCGTCAAGAAGAAAGGCCTTTTGAGCCGTATCTTATCCATATAATCTGTCCCTTAACCTACTAAGAATCTCTACCTTTTTATTCTTCTGATGCTGTCGCTTCAACAACTACTTTGTTTAAGCGTTTAGTTAAAGGGAAAAGTAACAGGCCCGCAACTAAAGCCGCAATAACGCTGATAGCAAAAAACACAGCCTTGTTATCGAATTTGTCCCAAAAGCCGGCAAGGATACCTGAAATTTTTCCTCCCAGCGAAGTAGTGATAAACCATCCTCCCATCATAAGGGCCGTTAATCTTCGTGGAGCAACTTTCGATGTAAGCGATAAGCCTACCGGGCTCACAAATAATTCGCTTATAGTAAAGACTCCATAACTCGAAAAAATCCACCAACTTGAAACTTTATTCTGATAAATATCCGTAGACAAGCATGCAAATACCATTACCAAAGAAGATAATCCGGCGATAATAGTTCCCCATGCAAATTTATTTGGTGTGGAAAGTTCTTTGCCTCTTGCCTTTAAAAATCCGAAAAATCCGACGACCAACGGAGTTAAAACAATGATCCAAAAAGGATTTATGGATTGATATATTTCTGTTGATATTAATTTTAAATCTTCTCCTGGCGGAGGATATTTATCTTTTTGCAAATTCTGAAAATATAGATCAGTTCCTTGTTTTGTCAATACTTTTCCATTCGCATCTGCCTGGGCCCGAAACTGGTTATCTACAACCGGAACTTCCGTGGGTTGTGTGTTCAGTATTTCAAGTTCTTTAAAAGGTTTTAATACGGGTTGAACTGCCTTAGGAGCTTCACGATCTGTGTAGGTCTGAGCCCAAAGGGTTAAGGCAGTTGAGTTTTGATTATAGATGTTCCAAAATATAATTGAAACACCGAATAATATATACAAAGTACTGATGCGTTTCTTTTCAAAGCCGGTTGCACGATACCACAACCCGAAATAGAAAAATATTATCGGTATACAGGCAAATACAAATGCATCATTTGAATCGGAACCCATTATATTACCGGGAATAATCCAACCAATTGCACCCGCTATAAGCGCCGGTAAGAAAACATACAAGCTTATTTTTGAAATAGGCATGTCTTCTTTTTGAACCGGTTTTATAACATCTGCGTGTTTTACATTTTTTAATCCAAATGCAAACCATATTAAACCGGCAACCATTCCAAAACCTGCAGCGGCAAAGGCATAACCCCATGTATAATTATTCCTCAGGTATGCTGCGACAAAATTGCATATAAAAGCACCAATGTTAATGCCCATATAAAAGATATTATAAGCAATATCTTTTCTTGCTTTTAAATCTGGCCTGTTATAAATATTGCCTAATAATGTGCTGATATTTGGCTTGAAGAATCCATTGCCAATAATTGCGCAAAACAACCCGGTGTACATCACAAGATCGCTGCCATTAAGAGCAATTAGAAAATAACCAAGCGCAAGTAAAGCCCCCCCGATAAAAATTGATTTTACATAACCCAGGTATCTGTCGGCAATTAAACCGCCGATAAATGGAGTTAAATAAATAAGAGCAACATAACTACCCACAATACTTACAGCTGCTACATTATCTAATCCACGCCCGCCGTGCCCAACCGTATCCGTCAGGTAAAGTAAAAAAATTCCCACCATCAAATAGTAACCAAAACGTTCCCACATCTCAGTAAAAAAAAGTACATACAACCCCCGTGGGTGCTTACCTTGTGTTATCTCATTGCTACCGGAAATTTGTTGCCCTTGCATAAATTCTTTCATTTGATAATAAAGAGAAAAATTGAATCACTTGTAAAGTACTGATAAATTTCAATTAGCAAACTTCAAATTGTTATAAAATAAAATGCATATTGCATTAATGATGGAAGGGAAGGATTTAAAAACCTTAATGCTACCTTGCAGGCTCTTTTCTCTTAAGCTAAAATTTTTTCCTTGAACATTCTTATTCTTGGCGATGGTGGGCGGGCTCACGCTTTTTGCTGGAAAATCAGTCAAAGTGAACTTTCCTCAAAGCTATTTACCGCTCCCGGTAATGCCGGTACTTCACAGTATGGTGAAAATGTAGACATAGATATTAAAGATTTCAAAGCGATCAAAACCGTATGTATAAATAATAAGATCGACCTGGTACTGGTTGGTCCTGAAGAGCCGCTCGTAAAAGGAATTTATAATTTTTTCAAAAAAGATAAGCAGCTGCATCATATTATAATAACCGGCCCCTCTGAAGAAGGTGCAAGGTTAGAAGGAAGTAAGGCATTTGCAAAAGCTTTCATGAAAAGGCATAACATTCCTACGGCCGCTTACAAAGAATTTTCACACGAGACATTTGAAGAAGGCCTTGTTTATATAAAGAACCATGAACTTCCTGTAGTACTTAAAGCAGACGGGCTTGCAGGTGGCAAAGGTGTTCTTATTTGTAATAATCATGTTGAGGCCATGGGCGAGTATGAACTCATTATTCAAAAAAGCAAATTTGGTGAGGCTGGGAAAAGTTTGGTTGTTGAAGATTTTTTAGACGGAATTGAAATGAGTGTATTTATCCTTACTGATGGTAAAAGCTATGTGCTTTTTCCTGAAGCTAAAGATTATAAAAAGATCATGGAAGGTGATACCGGACTTAATACCGGGGGAATGGGCGCCGTAAGCCCTGTCCCTTTTGCTAGTGTCGATTTTATGGAAAAGGTTAAGCAAAAAATTATTAAGCCAACCATAGAAGGGCTGCAGAAAGAAAACATCGATTACAAAGGATTCATTTTCTTTGGATTGATCAAGGTAAATGACGAGCCTATTGTAATTGAATATAATTGCCGTATGGGTGATCCGGAAACGGAAGTAGTGCTTTTGAGATTGAAAAACGATCTTTTAAAATTACTACTAGCCGTAGATAAACAGCAATTGCACCTGGAAAAGATTGAAACAGATGAAAGGTATGCAGCAACAATTGTAGCAGTAAGCGAAGGGTATCCCCTTGAATATGAAACAGGGTTTGTTATCGACTTTGGCTATTTGGAAAATCCTCACATAAAAAAACATATTCAATCGGATGGAGGTGTTATGGTGTTTCATTCAGGTACAAAAGAAAAAGATGGCAAAGTGATTACTAACGGAGGGCGTGTACTTGCTGTATCGGCACTTGCAGATACACTTTTAGAAGCCATTGATCGATCAAAGGAAATACTGGAACAAATACATTTTGAGGGGATGTATTATAGAAGAGATATTGGTTATGAATTTATTGAGGATGGTTTGAATTCGTGAAAAATTTAAATAAATAAGTCCTCTTATGTAAATAATAATTATAAGCTTAAATCGTTTGTAAATAAAAGTGTTAGCTTACAATTATAAATCCAAAATCATAAAATCCAAAATCGTTTTCCGGTTGTTAATTCAAATTATTTCCTACAACTTTGCATCCATTATAATTTTTCAATATCATATCCACAAAGATGGGCCTTTTCAATTTTTTTACCCAGGAAATAGCAATTGACCTTGGAACCGCAAACACCCTTATCATTCATAATGATGTTGTTGTAGTAAATGAACCTTCAATCGTTGCATTAGATCGCAATAATCCAAAGAATATATTGGCTGTGGGTAAAAAAGCATTGATGATGCATGAGAAAACCCACGAGAGCATAAGAACAGTACGCCCCTTGAAAGACGGTGTAATCGCCGATTTCAATGCCGCGGAGCTTATGATAAGGGAAATGATAAAAAAGATTTATCCGAAGAAACCCTGGTTTCCTCCAAGCTGGCGAATGATGATTTGTATTCCAAGCAGCATAACTGAGGTTGAGAAACGTGCTGTAAGGGATAGTGCGGAACAGGCTGGAGCTAAGGAAGTATACCTGCTTCACGAGCCCATGGCAGCGGCGCTTGGCATTGGGATAGATGTAGAAGAGCCGGTAGGAAACATGATTATAGATATTGGCGGTGGCACCACCGGTATTACAGTAATAGCCCTGGCAGGTATTGTATGCGATCAATCAATACGCATAGCAGGTGATGAGTTTACTGCTGATATTATGGAAGCATTGCGCAGATATCATAGCCTGCTTATCGGTGAGCGTACAGCAGAGCAAATTAAAATTCAGATTGGTTCTGCGATGAAGGATATAGACAACCCTCCTGAAGACATGCCTGTAAATGGAAGAGATCTTGTCACAGGCATACCCAAACAAATAATGGTAAGCTACCAGGAAATAGCAGAAGCGCTGGATAAATCAATATTTAAAATAGAAGAAGGTATTTTGAAGGCTTTGGAAACAACACCGCCGGAACTTGCATCTGATATTTATCGCCGGGGCATGTATCTTACAGGCGGAGGTGCCTTGCTAAGAGGCCTTGATAAAAGGTTAGCTGCTAAAATCAAATTGCCAGTCCATATAGCAGATGATCCGCTTAAAAGTGTGGTAAGAGGTACAGGTCTTGCGTTGAAACACTACGACCGATATCCATTTGTTATGCGTTAAGGCGGGATATAATGAAATTGCCTTAATACTCTCTAAGAAATGTTTAGTTCAAATCATCGTGTAAAACATTCCAATGCCTATGGGAATGATACTATGTTATGCGAAATATCTTAATTTTCATCAGGATCTATTTTAATTTTATTTTCTTTTTGCTTCTTCTCGGAGTTTCCTTCTTTATGCTTTTTAACTATAATCGATACCATCATACTGTTTATTCTGGTATTGCTAACGAAGTTACCGGAGGTATTAATAAGCAATACAATAATGTCGAATATTATTTTCAGTTAAGGAGAACAAATGATTCTTTAGTCAAAGCAAATGCGATCTTATATAACAAGCTTAAACAGGATTTTGACATGCCTGACACTACATCCAGGCTTTCAATAGATACTCTAAACATTGACTCAGTTGTACAATTTAGAAGGTATGAATACATGGCTGCAAAAGTTGTAAATAACTCTGTAAGCCAGCCGAATAACCTGATACAAATACATAGAGGATCATTACAAGGTATAATGCCGGATCTTGGAGTTATTGATATAAATAATACAGTAGTAGGCACAGTTATGGAGGTAAGCAACAACTTTGCTGTAGTGATGAGCCTTCTTAACGGGCAAAGTAATATAAGTGCAATGCTAAAAAAAAGCGGTGAAACCGGCAGCATTATTTGGGATGGTAAAGAAACAAATGTTGTTAACCTGAAAGATATTTCAAAAGCTGCAAAAGTCTCGAAAGGCGACACCGTAATAACCAGTGGCTATTCTGACAAATTTCCCTATGGACTTGTTATAGGAACCGCACAGGAAATTATTAACGATAAGTCAAGTAGTACTTATACAATAAGAGTAAAGACTGCGACAAATTTTTACAAGCTCCAATATGTGTACGTTATAAACAACCTGCAAAAAGATGAAGCGCGTGAACTTCTAAATAAGGTGAAGAAAAGAAATGAGTAGCCTCGTAAAAAATATTGTTCGCTTTTGTCTTTTTATATTAATACAAGTCTTCGTACTTAATAATATACCTCCGTTACATCATCTTGTGACGCCCTACATTTATTTTCTGTTTATCCTCTGGCTTCCTTTTAAAATGGGTAGAAAAGGTGTAATGATATTGGGATTTATGCTGGGTTTTGCTCTCGATTGCTTTACTAAAACCTACGGGCTGCATTCAGCACCTTGCGTGCTTATCGCTTATCTAAGGCCTTTTTTTATAAATCTTCTTATTTCACAGGAAGGTGCTGAAAGTAATTACAATGAACCATCAATAAAAAGCATGGGATTTACTCCATACTTTACTTACATAACGATACTAACACTTGCACATCATTCATTACTTTTTTTTCTCCAGGCTCTTCAAACAGGAGGAGTTTTATATTTTTTCGTGAAAACGCTACTCTCTACAGCTGTGAGCCTGCTGCTGATCTTTTTAACAGAGTTATTGTTTGTTAGAAAACAAAGATTTAGAACGAATACAGTATAGACATATTATTTTTGTAGAAATTTCCGTTTTGCTTTCGCATCTCTCTTAAATCACCTCTATCTGTGCCTGCATTTCACCAATCCCGCAAAAATTTAATTGTGCTGCTGTTCATTGTAATGGGAACTATAATTATTGCACAGCTTTTTAATCTACAAATCTTAAATACCAAATACTCAATCCTTGCAGACGAGCAGGGAAAATTTAGAAAAGTTATTTACCCGGACCGTGGGATTTTATTTGATCGTAAAAGCAAGGCAATATTACGGAATACGGTTATCTATGATCT
>JBDUEG010000142.1:0-7486 GCA_040002575.1 Ginsengibacter sp. | reverse complement strand
GGTCAAAAACCATTTCGTTAAAACAAGCATTTTTTCAAACAATATTTTGGGTGGGACTCGGTCTTGGATTTTTTTTATTTATATGGTTTGAAGACGGTCAAACAATAGCGCTTGAATACATCAGCGCTTATTTAATGGAATGGGGACTGAGCATTGATAATATTTTTGTTTTCATTCTTATATTTTCATACTTCGGAATTCCTGAGCAACACTCAAACAGGGTACTGCTGCTCGGAATATTACTGGCTATTATTTTAAGAGTGATATTTATTACAGCAGGTATTGTACTTGTAGAAAGATTCGTTTGGGTCTTATACATATTCGGTGCTTTCCTGGTTTATACTGGTTTGAAGATGTTTCTGGTTGACAGTGAAAAGGAATTTCATCCTGAAAGTAATGTCGTGTATAAATTTCTAAAAAGGATCGTTCCCTTTACTCATGAAAACCATGATGGGAAGTTTACAACTAAGATAAACGGCAAGAGATATTTTACGATGTTTTTTGTTGTATTAGTAATGCTGGCAACAACTGATGTTGTATTTGCGCTGGATTCTATCCCTGCAGTATTCGCAATTACTCAAACGAAAATGGTGATTTATACTTCCAACATTTTTGCGGTACTCGGATTGCGTTCTCTTTTCTTTTTACTTAGAGGAGCTGTGGACAAGTTTCAATATTTAAAAGAAGGCATCGCGATAGTTTTAATCTTTATTGGTGCAAAAATGCTCATTGAGTATTTTGACATTCATCTCCCAATCTGGCTCTCGCTTTTAGTAATTGTATCTTGCCTCTCGGGTTCAGTGTTGCTTTCTGTCTATATAAACAATAAAAAAAGTAAAGAGTAACATAAACCTAGCTAATTATAAAAATCGTTGTGAACGTAGCCATTAATTATACAATAGAGGAGATCGAAAGATATACAGGTGGCCGCCTCGTCACACATAACCCGGATTTGCCCCCGCCTGCTTACTTATCGCTGGATAGCAGGAAGATACTTTTTCCTGAGAGCACAATTTTTGTTGCGATAAATACTGCGCATCGTAATGGAAGCCAATTTCTACAATCGCTTTATGAAAAAGGAGTTAGAAATTTTATAATTAATGATCAAAATGTTGATTACAGTTATTTAGTCGACACAAATGTGATTGTTGTGAAAGACACTACGCATGCTTTACAGTTGCTCGCAATTAATCACCGGAAAAATTTTAATCTATCGCCTGGTGAAAGTGTGCTTCCCGTGATTGGTATAACCGGCAGTAATGGAAAAACAATTGTAAAAGAATGGCTGGATCAGTTGCTTGAAAATACCTTTACTATTGTAAGAAGTCCGAGAAGTTATAATTCTCAAATAGGCGTACCGCTAAGTGTTTTGAATTTAAATTCATCACATACACTTGCAATTTTTGAAGCGGGTATTTCAACTACAGGGGAGATGAAATTGCTTGAGGAAATAATAAGGCCTACAATAGGTTTATTTACAAACGTCGGCCAGGCACATGATGAGGGATTTAAAGATCTTACTGAGAAAATAAATGAAAAACTGCTGCTTTTTACACATGCGCAAAGCTTAGTTTTTCCTGGTGACAATAACCTGCTAAAAAAAGAAGCGATCCGTTTTAAGCAAAAGATAAAAAGGAATAATTATGAGTTGAATTTGTTTTCCTGGGGTAAAGCACGAGGCAATGACTTGCAAATTTTATCAATAAGAAAGCAGAAAGATGTTACGAAAATTGAAGGACGATATAATGGCAAAAATTCCTTTATTAGCATTCCTTTCATTGACGACGCGTCTATTGAAAATAGTATTTCGTGCTGGTGCGTTTTGATATTGTTGAATAAAACCGATGAGAAAACTATCAAAAAATTTGCCTCGCTTTATCCTGTTGCCATGCGGCTCGAACTAAAGCAGGGAATAAATAATTGCACAATAATAAATGATAGTTATAGTAATGATCTTCATTCTTTAGGGATAGCTATAGATTTTCTTACGCAGCAGAAGCAACATGCGCAACATTCTGTAATCTTATCAGATATTTTACAATCGGGCCGCAAGCTACAAGAACTTTATGCCGAAGTTGCTACCCTCTTTCGTCATAAAAAAATCTCAAGGCTCGTGGGCATAGGTCCGGAAATATTTGCTCATCAAAAGGAGTTTTCTTTTTTGAGTAACACTTATTTTTTCTTTACTGTTGAGGATTTTTTAAAAAATATTTCTCCTCTGCATTTTCACAATGAAAATATACTGGTTAAAGGTGCACGTGTATTTGGATTTGAAGAAATAGTAAAAGCACTGGAACAAAAAGTTCACCAGACCGTGCTCTCTATTAACCTTAATGCAATTGCTCATAATTTGAAGGAATATAAAAAGCTTCTTCAGCCTTCGACAAAAATCATGGGGATGGTAAAAGCTTTTAGCTATGGAACCGGAAGCTATGAAATCGCCTCGCTTCTGGAGTATCATAAGGTTGACTATCTCGCTGTTGCATACACTGATGAAGGAGTTGAATTACGAAAGGCAGGAATTAACCTGCCCATTATGGTCATGAATATTGAAAAAAGCACTTTCGCATCGCTGATAAACTATAACCTTGAGCCGGAAATATTTTCAAGCTCGATCTTAGAGCAATTTGAAAACTTTTTAAAAATAAGTGGAATTAACGATTACCCAATTCATATAAAAATAGATACGGGTATGCATAGGTTAGGATTCACACCACCTGATATAAAAGCCTTAGTAAGCCATCTTTCTTCGAATTCGTTTTTAAAAGTGATGTCAGTACTCACTCATCTTGTTGCCAGTGAAGATGTAAAGCACGATTCATTTACAAAACAACAGTTAAAGATTTTTGAAGAATGTTCTCAATTGCTTGAAAACGCCTTAGGGTATAAGTTTTATAAACATGCTGCTAATACTTCAGCAATTAGTCGTCATGGCGAGCAAAACATGAGTATGGTTCGACTTGGGATCGGGCTTTATGGTATTGATAGTAATAAGACTGTTCAAAAGAAACTTCAAAATGTTTCAACTCTTACTACAACAATATCCCAATTAAAAAGAGTGAAGAAAGGCGAAACGGTTGGCTACGGAAGAAACGCAATATTGACAAAGAACAGCTTGATTGCGACTGTCCGAATAGGTTACGCCGATGGCTACCCCAGGAGCCTTGGGAATGGAAAAGGAAAAATGCTGTTAAGGGGAAAGTTTGTGCCTGTTGTTGGGAACGTTTGTATGGATATGACCATGCTTGATGTATCCGGTTTTGAATCAATAAGCGAAGGAGAGCCGGTGATTGTTTTTGGGGAGAAGCCAGATTTACCCACATTAGCATTATGGAGCGAAACAATTCCCTACGAAATAATGACGGGAATATCTCAAAGGGTAAAAAGAGTTTATTTCGAAGAATAGCCATTCCGTTCCTTCTTTATTAAGTGCACATCTTACAATATTCAATATAAAAAAATCGTTTGAAGCATGAATCTCATTTGCTAATAATTAACGTATCTGAATAATGCCCTTCCTCAATTTTACTATCTTTGCGAATCAAAATTATTAAGTGAAAGGAAGAAATGTTTTTTTGGTTATTTGCCTTGTTGTATTAGCGGATCAGGCACTTAAAATCTATGTAAAAACCCATTTTTATGCCGGTGAGTCGCATGCGGTGATTGGGAACTGGTTTAGGTTATATTTTATCGAAAATGAAGGCATGGCTTATGGCTGGAAGTTTGGTGGCGAATGGGGTAAAATGATACTTACTTTGTTCAGGCTTGCTGCGGTAATCTTTGGAATTTTTTACATTAGAAAAATTATTGAAAAAAAATATCACCCTGGATTTATTATATGCGCCGCATTAATATTTTCAGGTGCTCTCGGAAATTTAATAGACAGCATGTTTTATGGACTTATTTTTGAAGATAGTGCTATGTATGCCTACAAGGCTGCTAAAATTTTTCCGGCACATGGATATGCGGGATTTTTGCACGGAAAGGTTGTTGATATGCTCTACTTTCCAATAATACGGAATGCTCACTTTCCTTCCTGGGTTCCGGTTTGGGGGGGCGAAGATTTTGAATTTTTCAGGCCGATTTTCAACCTTGCGGATGCTTCGATATCAATAGGAATAATTACCATCCTTGTTTTTCAAAAACGATTTTTTAAAACAATATCAAAAAACTTACAACCGCAAAGTGTTGAAACGAAAACGCTGGTGAATGATGAAATGCAGGTTTCTTAACTTAATCTTGTTACACCTATAATAATTATTAAAGACCGTTTATGAAAACTATCAAAGTTGCATTTTATGTTTTTTTATCTCTGATCTTTCTCAACAGTTGCCAAAAGGAGTATAGTATTGAATTAGGAGGCTCTGTTATTCCCGCCGGAAGCTGGGAATTTAAAGATGGTTCAAAGCAATTCCTGGGTAATATGGATACGGCCTATATTGACTCATCAGGAGCCATAAAAGAACTTCATCTTATCGGAAGATCCATTAATGGTTTAGAAACTTTCCATCTTCACTTATATGCAGATAATTTTCAAACGGGAACTTATAAAGCTTCCTTGTTTCAATCATCATTTACTTACACTGTAGGGTCCAGGCAACTTTATAATGCCAGCCAATTAATCGGGGAATTTATTGTGAATGTAACTTCTTATGGAAATAATATTATTGCCGGAACATTTTCCGGATCAGCGTTGGATTCTTCCGGAGCAGTAACTCAAATAGCACAGGGTAAATTTACCTCTTCCTTGCGCATATCTCCCGGTAGTGCTGTTTCGTCTGGTGTGTTGGGTAATAGCTCCGGTAACTGTACCCCGATCTCCTTAGGAGGATCGTATTCTCCTGGTATCGCTCTCACCAGTACTGATACAGTTCAGTTACAAGTTACCGTTGCCATACCTGGTTCTTACACAATATCTACTAATTCAGTTAATGGTGTCTCCTTTACTAAAAGCGGGATATTTGCTTCTGCAGGTGTTCAGACTGTTACTCTAAATGGAAGTGGTACACCCACTAACGCAGGTACCCAAAATTATATAGTTACATACGGTAATAGCCAATGCACTTTTGCAATAGATTTTGGAAGTTCTGCTGTATATGTTCTTGGCACTAGTGGTGGTAGTTGTACGCCATTTACACTGGGAGGAATTTATCAGCAAGGCATTTTACTCAACCCCTCTAACTCGGTGCAGCTCCAGGTGACGGTCACTACGCCAGGAAGCTATACAATAATGACAGATGTTGTCAATGGCATAAGTTTTACAAATTCAGGAACTTTTACAGCGACGGGCTTACAAATAATAACGCTCACAGGAAGTGGAACTCCAACCAATGCCGGCTTACAAAATTTTGTAGTAACTGCAGGTGCCAATACTTGTGATTTCAGCATTACATGTTTGCCGGGAGTAGCTCCGTCAGGTGATTATTTTCCAACCACATTTAATTCAAACTGGACTTATAGTCTTATAGGAGGTACTTCCTCTGACTCGGTTCAATATACGGTGATAAACTATTTACCAACCTTTATAGGCAATACCTATTCAACCATTACAGCCGACCTGGTACCTCCTACAGGTGTACCTGATTCTTCCTATTATCGTAAGCCTGGCGGTGATTATTATCAATATGCTGACTACGGTAATTATGTTCCCTTTGACCAACCGGTTGATGGCGAATTTGTCTTTCTTAAAGATAATGTACCAATGGGAACCGTATGGCAATCGCCAACTGTATCCGGAAGCATATCCGGCTTGCCATTTTCAGGATATATAAAGATGACCCTCCTCCAAAAGGCGGTTCCGGTGACAATTGGTACGTTTAATTTCCCTGATGTTATTAAGGTTCAATATGAATTTTTTATAACAGGCTCACCTATACCACTTGAAACTGATGAACGTTGGTTTGCCAGGAATGTTGGTGAAGTTCATTTCAGTTATGATGATGGCGTAAACTCTTTTGCATACGATGTGGGGAAATATCAAATATTTTAGCCTACAATGGTGAATAAGAAAATCGCCTGGTTTAAATGATTGTTGCAGGTTTTACATTAATGAATTGCCTGAACATTTCAAGTCAAATTTTCATAAATGATAGCGGCGCCCTGTCCAACTCCAACGCACATAGTTGCCAGTCCATATTGTGCTCCGCGTCTTTTCATTTCATATAATAATGTAGTGGAAATTCGTGCGCCGCTGCATCCCAGGGGATGGCCGATCGCTATAGATCCGCCGTTTACGTTTACCCGTTGGAGGTCGAGTCCTAACTCATGAATGCAGGCAATAGACTGTGAAGCAAAAGCCTCGTTAAGTTCAACCAAATTAAGATCACTCACGGAAAGGCCTGCCCGCTGCAAAGCCTTCCTTGTTGCCGGCACAGGGCCCATGCCCATGATAGCAGGATCAACGCCGGCAACTGCCATGCCTATTATCTTTGCCATCGGCCTGAGGCTGTATTTTTTTACCATTGATTCATTACCCAGTAATAGCATGGCTGCGCCATCATTTATACCTGATGAATTCCCGGCAGTTACCGTTCCATCTTTCACAAACGCAGGCTTTAGATTTGATAACTTTTCCAATGAGGATTTTCTTGGATGTTCATCAGTGTCGAATATTATTTTGTCTGTTTGATTAAGTGTAATATCAACCGGTACAATTTCATCTTTCCATTTGCCGGCAGCTAGTGCAGTAAAATATTTCTCCTGACTATCCAGTGCAAATTCATCTTGTGCATGCCTTGAGATTTTCCACTGCTTTGCTACATTTTCTGCAGTTTCACCCATCGAATATGGAAAGTATTTCTCTGCTAATTTTTTGTTTGAAAAGCGCCAGCCGATAGTTGTATCATAGATTTCTGCCTTACGGCTAAAAGGGCCCTCTGACTTCGCCATTACGAAAGGAGCTCTCGTCATACTTTCGACACCACCCGCAAGAAAAAGATTTCCATCGCCACACATAATAGCTCGTGATGCATCCATTATTGCCTGCAGCCCACTTGCGCATAACCTATTGACAGTAGTGCCGGCTATGGAAACCGGCAAACCAGCAAGCAGCGCGGACATTCGGGCGACATTGCGATTATCTTCACCGGCCTGGTTCGCGTCTCCCGCAATTACATCTTCAATGTCATTTACATCAATTTTACCGTTTCTTTTCACAATAGCTTCAATTACGTAAGCCAGCAGATCGTCGGGGCGAATGGTGCTTAATGAGCCGCTATACCTGCCTACGGGTGTCCTTATCGCATCAATTATATAGACAGGTTGCATTTCTTTTTCATTTTAAAAGGGCATGCAATATAAAATAATATGTGAATATTGTATTACAGCCCTATGGACCTGATCGCTTCGCAAGGTGCCTTAAACACCAATGCATTAGTTTTGCAAAAATGAACGCTCAAAAAAATATCAGGACACTTTCTCTGGAAGAACTCACCGCTTATTTTCAAACTATCGGAGAGAAGAAATTCAGGACAAAGCAAGTGTGGGA
>JBDUEG010000141.1:0-7587 GCA_040002575.1 Ginsengibacter sp. | reverse complement strand
TCTGGTAATCATAAAAGATGCCGCCAATGCCACGACGTTCTTCATTCCTGTGCCAGTTAACAAAATAATCGTCGCAATTCCTTTTGAAGTTAGCGTAAAATGAAGGATCAAATTCATCACATGCGTCCTTATAAACCTGGTGAAAATATTTTGCATCTTCTTCGAATAAATAATAAGGAGTAAGATCAGTGCCTCCGCCAAACCATCGATCCTCAACTTCATCTTTTTCATTATACAATTCAAACATCCGATAGTTGCAATGTACAGTTGGAACAAACGGATTGAAAGGATGCATAACAATGCTGATGCCGCAGGCAAACCATCTTTCCCCATCAATCTTTAATTGTGTCCGCATGGCATCAGTCACTTCACCAAATACTATTGAAGTATTTACGCCTCCTTTCTGAAAAACATTTCCATCCGAAATCACTCTTGTTTTACCACCCCCTCCTTCTTCTCTTCTCCATTTATCTTCAATAAATTTTGCTTTACCATCTGCTTCTTCTAGCGCAACACAGATGCGCTCCTGGAGGCTTTCAATAAACGAAATCCATTCTTCTTTAATCGTCATTTAAAAAAATTTCTAACACATTAACGTTCTTTATTCCCCTCCCCTGGAGGGGTTAGGGGAGGCTATATTCCTTTACTGCATCAACAAAAGCTTTTGCATTATCTACCGGAACGTTTGGAGTAATACCGTGACCAAGATTGGCTATATAATTTCTTACACCAAAATTATCTATCATTTCCTTAACTGCTTTTTTTATTACGGGTATTGGTGCCAATAATTTCGCAGGATCAAAATTTCCCTGCAGTGTTATTTGATTGCCTGTTAGCTCCCTTGCGCATTGCGGGGTAATACACCAATCAATCCCTAATCCTGCAGCATTGCTTTTACTAAGATCTTTCAATGCATACCAGCTTCCTTTCGGAAATAGAATCACGGGTGCTGTGTCTTTTAATGCATCAGCAATTTGTAACAAGTATGGCTGAGCGTACAATTTGAAATCCGCCGGACTTAACGTACCACTCCAGCTATCAAAAACCTGTAATACATCAGCGCCTGCAAGGGCCTGGGCCTTTAGATATTTTATAGTTACATCAGTAATTTTTTGTAATAAACTATGAGCCATCACAGGCTGGGTAAAACAAAATTGCTTCGCCTTATCCCATGTTTTACTTCCTTTTCCTTCTATCATGTAACATAAAATCGTGAAGGGTGCACCTGCAAAACCAATCAATGGAACCTTTCCGTTTAATTCTTTTTTTGTAAGCGACAAAGCACTTGTTACATAGCTTAATTTTTCCTCAACGTTCTCTGTTATTAATTCATCGATATCTTTTTGTGTTTCAATTACTTTGGGCAATGATGGACCCTTCCCTTCTTCCATCAAGACTTCCAATCCCATGGCTTGTGGAATAACCAGGATATCAGAAAAAATAATTGCCGCATCCACCCCAACCTGTTCTACTGGCTGCAACGTAATTTCAGCTGCGAGCTCTGGTGTTTGCACCCTTGTAAAAAAATCGTACTTGTTTCTAAGTTTTATATAATCTGGCAGGTACCTGCCTGCCTGCCTCATCATCCAGACAGGAGGCCTTTCAACGGATTCTTTTTTTAAAGCCCTTAATAATAAATCGTTCTTTAAATCTTGCATCAGGATACTTGTGTTTTGCTGAAATAATCTATTGCCTTTGCTATCAAATTTTCTTTTCCGGGCATATCAGCAACAATAACGTCTTGCTTTGAAAAAGGTTTCAAGGCATCAGCAGTGGTGGTGCCTATCGCGAAAAGCTGCGTCTCATATGAAATAGCGTTTTTCATAAAAAAACTATGTACTCCGCTTGGACTGAAAAAAAGAATGCCATCATATTGTTGTGTAACCTTCTGCGGCGTTTGAATAGTTTTGTATACTATCAGTTCTTCTACCGAAATATTATTGGCTGTTAGCTTTTCAGGCAGGTCATCTCTTCTTTGATTACCACAAAAAAAATAAACTTTCTTTATTGACTGATCGCTGATAATATTTTCAGCAAGATGTAAAGCATTGCCGGCAGTAGCTGCTATGTTTTTTTTTCCAAATATGCTTTCTGCCAATTTCCTTGTTGTGTTTCCAATACAAAAAATCTTCCATGAAGACGGAGGTTGAATAAAACTTTTTACAGCTTCCACCGCATTCATACTTGTGAATACTGCATTTATACTTTGCTTTGAAAGCTGCTCAATTTCCCCTCCGGTAACTATGTTAATATTCTTTTCTGTTGTTATAAAAGAAATCTCTTCAATAACAATATTGTGTAATGCAGCCCCCTGTATGAGTGCCTTTCCAACTGGCCGTGTACTTAATATTTTAATTTTTGTTCCTTGCATTCTTTATTTCAGCAATTACCTGTTGCACTTTTTGGTTTTTTAATAATTCATTCCCTGCTGTATACCCAAGTTCGCCGGCACATGAATACACACTTTCTTTCTCTATTTCAATAACCTCCTTTCCGTCTTTACTGCACACATTTCCTTTAAAAACAACTCTATCTGATTCTATTACAGCCAGGCCACTTATGGGTGTGGAGCATCCGCCCGAAAGGGCTCTTAAAAAATCTTTTTCAATTTTTGTACAAAGGGCTGACTCCTCATGGTTCAAAGATTTGCATATATCATACGTTTCAATATCTTTTGCCCTGCAAACAATTACTATAGCTCCCTGCGCAGGCGATGGTAACATCCAGTCAAGGTCAACGGCGGTTTCAGGACGAAGGTTAATTCTCTCAAGTCCTGCTGCCGCAAAGATGGCTCCATCCCAGTTTTGCTTTGATAGTTTTCGCAAACGTGTATTTACATTGCCCCGTAAATTTTCCAAAGAATGATTTGGATACCGGTGTAACCATTGCGCAATTCTCCGGATGCTGCTTGTTGCAATGGTAGCAACCGTGTTTTCATTTTCTAAAAAGGAAAGATCTTTTTTATAAACGAGGATATCTTTATATGATGCTCTTTCTAATACCGCTGCCTGCTGTATGCCGCCAGCAAGAAGAGTAGGCACGTCTTTCATGGAATGCACAGCAATGTCTATCCGATAATTTAATAAAGCAGTGTCCAACGTTTTTGTGAAAATTCCCTGGACGCCTAATTCGTACAAGGGTGTAATGGTATCAATATCGCCTTCACTTTTTATATAGACAAGTTCTGAGGCTACACCGTTTTTTTTTAGGAGATTCTGCACGAGCGTGGCTTGCCATACAGCCAATTGACTTTCACGGGTTCCTATCTTAATTACCTGTTTCAATTCATGTGAAGGTAACTGCTTAAAGCACTAATATACTGGCAACCCTTATTATTTTGATTGTGTAATTGTACAGCAAGTGAAGAAACTGTTTTATGGATTTTTTCTTCGCTGTAGACGTCATTAAGATGGTTCTCACTTAGCTTATGAAGCTGCGCTTTTATTTTACGCAAGAGAGGACTATTTGAATGCCTGCGATACCATTCCATTGTATCCTGCATAGTTGATTCAATAATTGCTAAGGCTTGTGGAATTTCAGCTTGCCTCAGTGTTATCGTTTTATCAAGAATCAGGGAGATTTCATCAACGTTTAACAACTCAACTCCTTTCAAATTTTTTACAGCCGGATCTACATTCTGAGGAACTGATAAATCCAGAATCAGGCGATGCTTTTGAATATTAAAAAATTCGGGATGGATAGTATAATTGTCAGCGGTTGAACTCACGATAACAATATCGGCATCGTCAGCTGTTATTGCCAAATCTTTGTAAGGGATAAAAACCGCATTGCATTGCTTTGCCAGCTCGAGGGCTTTTCTATCAGTACGATTAGTAAAAGAAAGATTTGATTCAGGGAGATAATTCTGAAGATTTTTTCCAATATGATTTCCAAATTTTCCTGTTCCAACAAGGAGTATTTTTTTATGGGAAGTTTCGGGAATTTTTTCTTTTATAATTTCAATAGCGGCGTAAGAAACTGAAACGGTGCCGGAGCTTAGTCTTGTCTTTGTCTTTATCTCTTTTGAAGATCTAAGCGCATAGTTAATCATCCGCTCCATGAAGCTATTCATGCAATTATTTTCTTTCGAAATTTTGGCTGCTTGCTTTAATTGAGATAATATTTCATAGTCACCGATTATTTGCGAATCCAGCCCCGCAGCTACCTTGAACAAATGCCCGATTGCATTTGCTCCCTGGAATATGTAACCATGCTCAATAAAATCTTGCATATTTCCATGAGTATGGATACACAACATCTCAATCAATTCGTGAGGATGGTCGCAAATGCCATAGATCTCTGTGCGGTTACATGTTGAGAGAACTATGCAGGATGGAAATTTTTTAGCCACGGCCTGCTGCAATAATAACAACGTTTGCTCCGGTAGAAGTGAAAATTTCCCGCGGATGCTAATATCGCTTTTACGATAATTAATACCTGCAATGCAAAAATTGTTCAAAAAATTATGTGTGTATTCTATCGTCAACATGTGTCTTGCAAAACTATTTTTATTATCTCTTAAAAAGTCATCAAACTGTCACAAGATTGTAATTTACTTTTTATTTTAATCAGACAAATCTTAGTTAAACAACTTCTTGTTTAGTTTTTTTCCAGACCTACATTTGCAAAAATAATAAGAGATGGGAGCAGTAAGGAAAGGAATTTTATTGATGAATCTGGGTTCACCTGACTCAACTGATGTTCCTGATGTAAAAAAATACCTGGACCAGTTTTTAATGGATGAAAGAGTTATAGATAAGTCGTGGCTCTTTCGGGCTCTATTAGTAAAAGGGATTATTGTGCCATTCAGGGCACCAAAATCGGCTGAGGCTTATAAAACCATCTGGACCTCAGAAGGCTCTCCACTTGTTGTATTGACAAAGCAACTACGGGATGCCTTACAAAGAAAAATAGAAGAGCCCGTGGAAATTGCTATGCGCTACGGCAATCCATCGCCAGTCGAAGCCTTCGATGCCTTATTAAAAAAGGCCCATGATATAGAAGAAGTAATTGCCTTACCTCTTTATCCTCATTATGCAATGTCGAGCTATGAAACTGCTGTGGAATATGCGAAAGAAATTCACAAGAAAAACAGATACGCTTTCCGTTTAAGTTTTATAGAGCCATTTTATAAAGAAAGCAATTACATTAATGCCCTTGCAGAATCTTTCAAACCGTTTTTACAACAGGAATATGATCACCTTCTTTTCAGCTATCATGGCGTTCCCGCCAGGCATATTCGCAAAAGTGATATAACCGGCTGCCACTGCCTGCAGGTAGAAAATTGTTGTGAAGTGCCTTCCACTGCGCATTCGCATTGTTACCGGCACCAGGTTTTTACTACAACAAGGTTGGTTACTGAAAAGTTGCGAATTTCAAAAGAGAAATATAGCGTTTCCTTTCAATCACGATTGGGAAAGGGATGGCTTACCCCATTTACTGATATAAGATTGCAGGAAATGCCAGGTGAAGGAATAAAAAAATTATTAATTGTTTGCCCTGCCTTTGTAAGTGATTGCCTCGAAACCCTGGAAGAAATAAAAATACGTGGTAAGGAAATATTTTTGCAGGCAGGTGGCGAATCATTCGAAATGATTCCATGCCTTAATACAAGTCCACTCTGGGTAGAAGCAATTGAAGGCTACGTAGCTTAAAACACTTAGCTTACTATTGCCACTTGTATTTCCGATTTACAATAACTTCACGAAATGTATTTTTACATCAAAGCTTTTCACATCATTTTTGTGGTTACCTGGTTTAGCGGATTGTTTTACATAGTAAGGCTTTTCGTATACAGCGCAGAAGCAAGCGTTAAAAGCGACCCCGAAAGGAGTATTCTTTTGCAACAATTTAGCATCATGCAAAAGAGGCTTTGGTACGGCATTACATGGCCTTCGGCCATTCTCACTTTAATCTTCGGTACCTGGATAGGTCTGTTATACGGTAGTTTGCCAGCCTGGCTTTTGATCAAACTATGCTTTGTGGCTGCACTTTTTGTTTACCATTTAAGCTTGCATTCCATTTTCATTCAGCAGCAGAAACAAAACTTTCGCTGGTCTTCACAGAGACTGCGGGTTTGGAATGAAGTAGCTACGATTTTCTTAGTGGCTATTGTTATGCTTGCAGTCGTGAAGCAATTACTTAGTGTTGTTTGGGGAATTACTGTGCTCGTTGCATTCGCCGTTGTCCTAATGGCTGCAATTAAGATTTATAAAAAAGTACGCAAGAATTAATTACCGATTTGTAATTAATGAAAAAGCAATTCACAAGGCTTAAGCCCGGTGTGCTTTTTAAATGCGGTTGAAAAATGTGATATGGAGGAATAACCAAGGAGAGCCGAGACGTCAGTGACACTTAATTCCTTTTCATACAACAGATACTTGGCATGCTCCATTCGCTGGCTCTGAAAGAAATCAAATATAGTAGTACCGTACATTTCTTTAAATCCCTTCTTTAAGTAACATTCATTGATAGCTGCCTTCCTGCTCAATTCCCGTATAGTCAGGGGCTCACTTATATGTTGCAAAAGGATATCACGGGCAAGAGCAATCTTTTCACGATCTGCTTCGTTGGATAAAAATTTACAAACAAAAGATTCTTCACTGTCTCCGGCCATACACTCCATGCTGTACAACAGCAACATTTGCGTCTGAGCGTTTATAAAAATATTTTCAAGACTATCGGAATAGGAATGATTTAATAATGCGTCAAGCACTGTTCTCGTCCTGCTGCAAAGTGGCAGAGCTTTCGTAAACGAAGAAGTATGCCTGAAATGCAAAATATCTTCCGAAAATGTAGAAGTTTTAATACCGTTTAAAAATTGTGAAAGATGATCTGTGCTGAAACGAAAGCTTGCAACATCTACGGTTTCGACTATCTCTTCGCAATTATGTGATAGCGAGTGTTTACAAAAACTGCACTCGGCATCCTTTTGCTTGCAATACCTGTTGCCGGATATGCAAAAGATGAGCTCCAGGGTCGGCTCTTTATCTTCAGCAGTCTTGTAATTATAGGCCAAAATTCCGGTATCGTTAAAGGTCTTTTGCGGATGCTTGCGATATCTGTTTATAACATATTGTACCGTTCCGGGAATCGATTGAGATTTATGTTGCACAAGTTCCATTTCCTCCTGCATCACCGGGTGATTCAATGCTATAGATAATATATTTTGCGGAGATTCCATTTCTAAATGATTTGCAAAGATAATGGTAAGAGTGAACATGATTATAAATAGGCTTTCTAAAAATTATAAAACCAATAAGCACTAATAGAAAACTAATCGCCAAACCTGGTCAAAAGAGATAGCATACAGGTACTTTTTGCCCCTTATTAGTTGTACCTTCGCGACGTCATAAATTTTAACACAAACAGCGTTTATTCCCCCTCAATATGATAGCAGAAGCAACTGAAGTTATCCCACAAAAAAAAGATACTTATGGAGCAGACAGTATTCAGGTCCTTGAAGGCCTTGAAGCTGTAAGAAAACGGCCCGCAATGTATATTGGCGATGTAGGTAATAAAGGCTTACATCACCTTGTTTATGAAGTAGTTGATAACTCTATTGACGAAGCGCTTGCAGGCTATTGC
>JBDUEG010000140.1:0-7649 GCA_040002575.1 Ginsengibacter sp. | reverse complement strand
CCTTTCGTTAAATAATCTGCAAAACGAATGCACATGCTAAAATCAATATCTGCCAGTAAATTTTCTCTTTTTTTACTCGCCACATCGTTCATATTTACAGCCTGCCATAAGAAGAAAGATAAATCTTCTGTAACCGGGTGGAACTACGACGATAAAAATTACGGAAACTTCCATGTCTTGAAAGCCAAGGAACAGAAGGCCGGCCCTGGTCTTGTTTTCGTACAAGGGGGCACCTTTACTATGGGTGCCAAAGAAGAAGATGTAATGGGTGACTGGAATAACGTGCCACGCCGTGTGAGTGTGAACTCATTCTATATCGATGAAAGTGAAGTTGCAAATGTTCATTATCGTGAATACCTCTATTGGTTAAGTAACACTTTCGACAACGATACAGCAATAATGAAAATGGCTTTGCCTGATACATTAGTGTGGAGAAGTGAGCTTGCTTACAATGAACCTTATGTAGAATATTATTTCCGCTACCCTGCTTACAATTATTACCCCGTAGTTGGTGTAACCTGGGAACAGGCTCACGATTTTTGTATCTGGAGAACTGACAGGGTGAATGAAAAAGTTTTAATAGACAAAGGTTATTTGAATAAGAAAGCTCCTTTGGCAGCAATGAAGGGCGGGCAAGGCGAGCAGACTTTCAATACGGATACTTACTTAATGAGCCCCGACGAAATCAATAATAAAACTGCTCCTAAGAAAGGTGGGCTTAAAGATGTAAGTGGCAGGGCCAGAAAAGTAATCACTTTTGAGGATGGCATTTTATTGCCTGGCTATCGCCTTCCAACAGAAGCGGAATGGGAATATGCTGCATATGGCATCATAGCTCAAAATCCTAATCCACGTACTAAGGAAAAAAATCATGGCGAAGAAGTTATTTCTAACCAACAGGTTTATTCCTGGAGCAAGAATGTAAATGGTCTTCGTGATAACCGCCGCGGTAGCTGGCAGGGACAATTTCTCGCTAACTTCAAAAGAGGGAACGGTGATGTGATGGGTGTTGCGGGTGGATTGAATGACCGTGCAGCTATACCAGGTCCTATTAAATCTTTTTACCCTAATGGCTATGGCTTATATAACATGAGTGGAAATGTGAGTGAGTGGGTTGGTGATGTATATCGCCCTCTTACATCGCTTGACGAAGATGACGTGAACCCTTACCGCGGTAATAAGTTCACTAAGTTCTACAAGAATGGACAGGGAGAATATGAAAGAGATACATTGGGACGCTTGAAGAAAGAAGTTGTTTCCGATGCTGAATCTGTCAACCGTCGTAATTATCAAAAGGGCGATGTAATTAATTATCTTGATGGTGACTCTATATCTGCAGTAACTTATGGATATGGTATCTCTTCATTAATAAGTGATAAATCACGTGTGATAAAAGGTGGTAGTTGGAACGATATGCCTTACTGGTTATCTCCAGGCTCGAGGCGCTATCTTGAGCAAGACCAGGCAAGCAGCACGGTAGGCTTCAGGTGCGCTATGACAAGGCTTGGTAGTCCTGAAGGAAATGGATTTAAAGAAGGAAACATTTTTGGTAAGCGCAAACAAAACAAAAAGAAGAAAGCTTAAGCAAATAATTTAAAATTGAAAACCTCTTATCTAAAAGTAAGGGGTTTTTTGTTTTAGGGAGACAAATGAAATATACTTTTGCTTTATGAACATTGAAGATATTTATAAAATTTACCAGCAGCATCCCTCTATACAAACTGACACCCGGAAATTAAAAAAAGGTGATTTATTTTTTGCCCTTAAAGGCCCGAACTTTAATGGCAACCAGTTTGCACACATCGCTTTGGAAAGTGGTGCCGCGTTTGCTTTTGTTGATGAAGACTTATTATCTAAAGACGATCGTATAATATTTACTGACGATGTCTTACAAACATTACAAGACCTTGCTAAATTTCATCGAATTAAGTTAGAGAAATCATCATCGGGAAGAACGATTCCATTTATTGCTATTACCGGAAGCAACGGAAAAACTACAACCAAGGAATTGCTTAGTAAAGTTCTTTCTTCAGCATTCAAAACGTATACTACGGAAGGAAATCTCAATAATCATATTGGAGTGCCTTTAACCATTTTAAAAATAAGAGAGGATGTTGAAATGGCCGTCATAGAAATGGGCGCCAATCATCTTGAAGAAATTGCGGGGTATTGTAAATATGCAATGCCTACACATGGACTTATCACGAATTGTGGCAAGGCACACCTTGAAGGCTTCGGTAGTATCGAGAATGTAAAGAAGGGCAAGGGTGAGCTATTCGATTACCTCAGGGAACACGATGGCATTGCCTTTATAAATGAAGACGATGCGTCTCTTATTAAATTAAGTAATGGCATTAATGAAGTTGTTTATTATGGAAGTGAGGGAAATGATGTTGCAGGTACAATTTCTAACAGCGATCCTTTTCTGGAAATAAAAATTACTCATCCGGTACAAATAGATGTGAAAACAAACCTGGTAGGTGCTTACAATTTTTCAAACGTGATGGCCGCCTTCTGCATCGGGCGTTTCTTTAATGTTGACGATCAAAAAATAAAGGATGCAATTCAAGATTATTTTCCATCAAACAGCCGTTCACAATTAATAAAGATGGGCAGTAATACCATAATATCCGATACATATAATGCAAACCCGGGTAGTATGAAGGCGGCGATTGAAAATTTTGCATTCATGCAAGGAAATAAAAAGATCTTAATGCTTGGTGGTATGATGGAGCTTGGTAGTGAAAGTAAAAATGAACATGCAGCGATCCTGTCTCTTATTGATAAATATAAATGGGCAGACGTAGTACTTGTTGGAGAAGGGTTTACAGAGATTCCAAATAACTACATAAACTTAGAAAACGCATCCCAGGCAAAACAATGGTTGAAGAAATTAAATTCTGAAAACGCATTGATTCTTGTAAAGGGTTCCCGCTCTATGCAAATGGAAAAAGTTCTTCAATGATTTTGTAGATTTGCCCTCCTTTTGGAGAGTTGTCCGAGTGGCTGAAGGAGCACGCCTGGAAAGTGTGTATACGGGAAACCGTATCTAGGGTTCGAATCCCTAACTCTCCGCTGAATAATAACCCATTGCTAAGTCTATCTTTTCAACATTTGCCTTTTGTTTGAACTGATCTTAAGGCACAGGAATGATGTGATCAATGTGGAGGCAACAACCTCCTTTAATTCTTTTCCTTCTTAGGCAATTGACACCAATAAATTCTGCTTTCCATTATCTTTTTTTACCGTTAAATAAATAATTCCTGCGCTTTACACAATCTTAACCTTCGGTTGTTGTATATACAAATCATAATTCTTAATTTTTCACTTCTTCCGTGCCCCAACATCCACCCCAAATAAAATCTTTATGGCACCCGAACAATTGCTCGCTCTTTTAGAAACCATAACAGGACATCTTCATACAACCAGTGATGCTGAAGAACAAAGTTTACATGCTGTGCAGGAACAAATAGCATCATCACTGATAAATCAGGACGCCAGTACGGTGAGTAACCAGCAATTTTCATTCTCAGATTCCGATTATTTCTTCAGGCAAAATATTCAAAGCGGCAGGCTTGAAAAGCTTGATGACATTGTATCTAAAACACTGCAAAAAAAAGACATTGGAAATTACCGGGTATTCGTTCGTGATGTGCCCGTGCGCACCACTCAGGTAAAAGGCAGTGTGCCCGATTGGGCAACAGGCGCCAAACTGATTGATAGCTTTGGCCCCTTCGTAAATAAAGAAGGCCGTAAATTATGGTTTGATTTTTTTAAGGTCGAGAAATTAATTGCATTGTATATACAGGGGCAAACGACTCCTGTTATTTTATTTAATTCAGAATTCAGGGAAACGCTTGCGCAAAAATTATTGAACGCTCATGTTGAGCTTGTTCAATCATTCAATATTCTTCCTGGCAGTGTATGGATAAATGCACATGCACTTTCTCCGTCGGCGCCCATCGATAGATTTGTTGGTTTAAAAGTGAAAGGAGGAACTATCAATCTTGATGCACTTCCTTTTTTACAAGGTGCGCAGGTTACTGTGGCATCGAATATCAATATTAATATTGCACTACAACTTGAGCAAAAGGCAGATGATAATGTAACTGTTGCTTCACCTTATGGGAAAGATGCACGCAATGCTCAGTACACATTACCTGATGCTTTCAATTTTACCTTAAATGGTAACTCAAAAAACATTACAGCAATTAGTGATGCCTCATGTAATATGTATGGCCAGCCGGTTCAATTCAATTGGGCAGGAAACCAATCTGCTTTATACGAAGCGCCGCTCAGCAGAATTTTAATACCATGGAATACTGATGTTGATACTTTTACTATATCATCCTGCGACAGCCCTTTCTGTATTGTTTCAGGGAGTGCTGCTATAAAGCAAAGTTGGTGGGCTTTACCTGCAGCAGCTATTGATATTAATGCTCCACTTGAGGCTGATAGCAGTGGCGCAGTATTGATTCAATGCGATACAGGATTAAGGGTTGCCTGGAGTGGAATGAAAGAAGAGGATCTTATTTTATCTGCCCCATATTTATTGGGTGAGCCTGGGCGCATTGGCAATACTGATTTGGTAAGCGATGGCTTGGGTGCCTCGCAGCACCTCGATTTATGGAAAGACAAAATTAATCCACATGGCACTTCAGTTGATCTTTTATTTCTGAAAGAAGCGCCATTTATTTTTAATACACTTAGCAAGGGCGACGAACTATTGTTTACTCTTTGCAATGCAAATGTAAATGCTGACAGACCGGTAAAAGTTAATGGAGAGCCTTTTGAAATCAGATCTAAGAACAGCTTATTTGCCCTGGGCGCAAATGCAAGTTTCCGGCTTATTTATTTGTACGATGATAATATTATTTGGGATAATACAATACCCGGCAATAATGTGCCTCCTTTAAAACTAAATTCTATTGCATTGGAAAATGCATTGTTCACTGTTTCCCCCGTAAATGGTTGTTTACTGTTTGGTGAATGTGATGATCAATGGAAAAAGGTTACGACAGGAAATTTGTTTCTTACTTTCGGAATGTATTCTTATCTGCCTACATTACCAGATCCATATATAGCAAATCTGAATGTGCTTCTCAGGCAATTTGTACGAGGCGGAAGACAATTGGATGCTGCCGGCGGAATAGCGGTAAACAGAACTGCATGGCTATGGCTTATATGCAACATAAATTACAAGCCTATTGATGAAAAAACTGATGAGGTAAAAGTTGGTTTTCATTTTGGGAACATGCCAGGCCAGGCCGCAGGTATGGTATCTCCTTTGGTTAATTTGAATGAAGTGCCCGCCAATACTGCAACCGGGGGTACTGGTAATTTTGATACCGGCGGTGCAAATCCGTTTACGTTTTCTAAAAGACAAATTCCCGATTACCAAAAAGTGTGGGACGATCGGTTTGGCTTTTTTGGAAACGATGCCTTTGCTTTATTAGATGTAAGCAGCAATGCCAATCAATTGGGAATAAGTTTTAGTAATACAGGTCGTGGGAGATTGGGTATGATAAGAACGGGAGATGTTATCGCAACAGGTGATGGAACAAGCGTTGTTGCAAATAATACTTTTCCTTTTATTGTGGAAGGAATGGAAGTAAAGGCACAGGGACAATCGGTGCGTGCATTTATGGAACCGCAGGTTGCCTGGGAGCCAGTATTTAATCTTTCTGCTCCTGAACATGCGGATCCTCTTGATCTCAATTCAGCCAAACTTCCTATGGATCCTGAACCCGGATTTAAATATTTTGCCAATGACGGAGGTGCAACAAGGATTTTTAATAATAGTAACACGCCAGTTGCTTTAGCACCTATTCCCTTAATAAATTTTTTGTTGGATTATTTTAAAAATAATCCTGAGAGTATTCTTGCCTCATCCTTTACTTTACCTTTTGGCTTAAGGGCATTGGCTTACATTACAAAAGATAAACCCTGGTTGCTGCGCCAGACATCTAATCCTGATATTGAAAATACACAACCTGAGTTTCGTGATAATTTAAAAGGGGGAATACAAATGAGTATTTTCTCCGGTGATTTTAGTAAAGCAGTAGTTGACCCTGCTGACACCGACGAGCCAATGCTTCCTGGCTATACTTTGCAAGTAAATAATATGCTTGACACCGACGGTACTGCAAAGGGATATAGTACCCTTGGTCAGCGGGTTACTGAAATATTCAATAACGAATTTTATATAACACCTATATTATCTAATGACATTAATCTCTCCAGGGGTGTTCCTGTAAAACGAGTTGACTTTACAGGGTATGGCATTAATATGTTCAGCAACTGGCTTAGTCCTTCTGCTGCTATGGCACAAACAAGCCAGGCAAGATTTGATATTATGCTGGGCCGCACTTCACACGAAGTTATACAAGTGAAGAGCATCATCTATCCTTATGGAGTTCGGGTTGTAAGAACCATCACTTTATTCAGAACAAGCAGCGGTTATGTGTACAGGTACGATAGTGGGTGGATAAAGCAAAGCGATGGGAAATTTGATTTTTCTTATTCGTACAAAGACATAGCTAATAATGATAAAACAGTGGATGCTCCTTATGAATTTCATCCCGGCATTATAAGCGGATTATATAATGTAAGAAATATAAAGGATGCCCCGGGAGTTGCAGAGTTCAATGCAGTTAATGTAATACCTAATGGTGCTGTGTACCTTAATGGAGTTATAGGCCAGGAGATAGTTAACACTTCCGGCGGCACTATTAACGAACCTGTAAAATGCGGCGCAGTTTATTTTGATGCCGATGTGGAAATCGAAAATGTAAAACAAGGCCATAAAGATGGAAGAGTCGTTTCTAAAAAAATATTAGGCTATGTACAATTAGCTCCTGCAGGTAAGCCACTCACCGTTCAGCAATTCAATAACCTGCTCACTTTACAGGGAGGCACCATTGGAGCAGATGTAGATTGTATAATTGATATCAACAACAGTAACCAGCAAATGCGCCTTCATGCAATTGATGTGAACACTTCTGTGGATGCTGCTAATAATCCCATATTCGTGGTGGCCGCAAGAGGTAATGTTTCATTACCTAAAGATGGCAGTTGGAGCATGGTTCAGCATGCTGTTAGTACGGGTGAAGTAACTCCTTTGCCGGAAACGCTCCCCATACCTTTAATACGTATTGGTAAATGGATTAAGAATAAGGTGATTGATCCAAATGCTGTAGCTAATAACTTACTCCGTATTGCTAATCCAAAAGATATACTTCGCAATGTTGTAGCAGATACTATCAACTTTGGATATCTGCAAAACACCACAACCCAAAAGGCGTTGTTCCTTACTCCTTCTTATGGATTGAATATTTCAACATTACTCAGCAAAACACCACCCATATTTGCAGACGCCTATCGCATGATGACAGGCAAAGGAATTTTCCCAAACATCGGGGATGCAGTTACCAACTTTGGAAAAGCAATGCCGATGCTAAATGCCGGTGGAGTGCAGGCCTTTACAGAAAATATATTAATGGATGGTGGCAAAAAGGTTTTGGAATTATTAGATATCCAGGCAAAGAAGGCAGGAGAAGAAGTAATACAACAAGGACTTAGTTTATTAAAAAAAGCCGGGGGAGGTGCAATTGATAAAGCATTACATTTCGATGTTCCTGATTTTAATG
>JBDUEG010000139.1:0-7655 GCA_040002575.1 Ginsengibacter sp. | reverse complement strand
TAAATTTTTTATTTTTGAAAATCTAATATTTACACTTCTGAAAATCACTAACCAAAAAATGCAGATGAAGCTTATAACAGCCCTAACATGTCTAATTATTGGGCACCAAACCTTTGGGCAAAACAGAATAGAAAAAATTGATAGCTTATTGACTTCCATGTACGACAGTGGAAAACTTAATGGTAATGTATTAATTGCCGAGAAAGGTAAAGTGATTTATGAGAATTCATTTGGTTTAGCAAATGAAAACACAAAAGAGAAGTTGAATGAAAATTCAATTTTTGAATTGGCATCAGTATCCAAGCAATTTACGGCGATGGCAATTGTAATACTTAAGGAAAAAGGTAAGTTGAACTACGACGATGAAATGTCAAAATTTATTCCTGAACTCTCATACTACAAAGGGATAACTATTAGAAACTTGCTTAACCACACAGGTGGACTTCCGGATTATATGGTACTAATGGATAGTCTTTTTGATAAAAGTAAAATTGCGACCAATAAAGACATCATCTCATTGTTTGCGAAATACAAGCCTGACACATTATTTAAGCCAAACACAAAATGGGAATATAGTAACACAGGCTATGCACTGTTGGCTTCCATTATTGAAAAAGTTTCAGGCATGTCGTATGGCAATTATTTAAACAAGGTCATTTTTGAGCCGTTAAAAATGAAAAATACTTTTGTTTACACAAGAAGATATGCGCCAAAGAAAATAAGTAATTATGCATACGGTTATGTCTACTCTGACAGTCTGAAGAAGTATTTATTACCTGACGACATAGAAGAAACTAAAATGGTTTTGTGGCTTGATGGAATAGTGGGAGATGGTTGCGTAAATTCAACAGTGGGTGATTTGCTAAAATGGGATAGAGCTTTATACACAGATAAATTAATTTCAAACGAAAGTAAAAAAGAAATTTTTACAGCAGCTGAACTCAATGATAAAACAAAAACAAAATATGGCTTCGGTTGGTTTATAGACGACAATCCCGATTTTGGAAAACTTACAAGTCATAGTGGTGGTTGGCCAGGTTACATAACATATATTGACAGGCACATCGACAATGATAAAACTATTATAATTCTACAAAATCATGATAATGTATCAATACCTATTAAGGCATTAAGAAGTATTTTATATGATAAACCATTACCTGTAACAAAGGAAAGAAAAGAGGTTAAATTAACCAGTGAACAGTTGGAAAAATTTATAGGCACTTATGAAATTCAAAAAGATGAGGAGATTAAAATATCATTTACTAATGGACAACTTTTTGAACAATTGACAGGACAAAATGCTTATCCGTTATTTGCGGAAAGCGAATTCTTCTTTTTCCTAAAAGTGGCTGATGCACAAATTCAATTTCAACAAAATGACAAAGGAATAATTACAAGCTTGACTATTTTTCAAAGTGGAAATAAAGTGAAAGCGGAGAAAACAGATTAAAGGTTGCTACCAACAAATAAGAATTCGCGGGCATTCCTGCCGGGTAATCTTAAAAGTAATGTGCAATTTATTTTTATTGAGTGTAATTTACAATCTGATATAAACATGCTTATGATGTTACAAAAAACTTCCTTTCTGTGGCTATTTTTATTTTTAAGCACCTGTTGTTTTGCAAAGAGTAGAAAACATGCTGATATTACAATTGTATGTAGCAACATGTTTACAGATAGCCTGCCTTTTGCGTGTGCCAAAAGTGAAGAAATCGAAAAAATTATCACGGAAGCGATTTCCTTAGGCGCACCAATTTATAATGAAGGATTGCATATGGCATGCTATCGTATTTATGAATGGGCTTCTTACAAAATTTTGTACGAATATAGTAAGCCATGTATACAAGCAGGAGATATATTGCAAACGGCTCTTGACAAGTCTCACGGCGATTTCTCTGATACTGAAAAGGCATGGATCATGCGCCAGGCTTTTGATAAGATATTGGGGGAACCTACAAAGACAAAGACACCCCCAGAGAAAGAATCACTGCAAAAAAATGGATAGCGGCTTTCATACATTAATCAACAGTGTTGTGCTTCATCAACCCTTTGCTGTTAAAATCAAACTATTGTAATCATGCGCTTCTGTAAAGTTCTCATCATAGTTATTCTATCCGCAAATAGCATACATGCGCAATTACGGCCCTCTTTTTTGGAAGTTGTAAAATCATACTTTAAAAAGTACACGTTGAACAAGGACGATACTTATCCTTTATTCCAAAAAAAGAAAGATGGATGGTTCATAGTTGAAGATCATTACAGTAATCCCGAAAATTATAGCAACTCACAATTGTTCTGGTCTTTGAAAGATAAAGAGTATAAAATGCTAAACTATCCAGTCTCCCAAAAAGATAGTAATGCAGTAGCAACTGAGGTGACTAACTATTTAAACAGTATAGACGGAAGCTTTCAGCTATACGATTTTGAAAGAAATAAATATTTCGGATACCCGGGTTGGGATTGGGATGTGATAAATGATAGTGCAAAAAGAAATGACTTTACTGATACGTTAATGGAAAGTTTTGCAAGAGCTTACTCCAACTACGCTTCTGGATTTATAATTGAACAGTACGGAAATCATTTTGAAAATAATGACCCTGACAGGATGCGCTTACCTGATAGCGAAGCTATAAATGCCGATCGCATTAAGAAATTTATTTTTTATGAGAGGAAGTCAATTGATGCTTATAGAAATCTTTTAAGGTTAAATCCAGATTATGAAACGAGGGTTGGAAATATTAAATTAAAATATGCAAATGAACATATTTATCCTTACAGTGATTTGCTGATGGCAGGTGATACTATAAATGCCAGGTCTTTTTTAACCGGGTTTGAATACCCTGACAGTATTGTTGAACAGAGTAAATTATTTTTAGACGCTGTTGCAAAAAACGGAATACTGGTTACCGCCGGTGATAATGATACTTATCCGTTATGGTACCTGCAGGAAACAGAAGGCTATCGTAAGGATGTGTTAGTAATAAATATTAACCTGTTAGGCTTGAGGAGATATGTAAACCTGCTCGACAGAACATCTAATGGGAAACTGTTTACGACAACAAGCGATATTTATTTCAAAAATAATTTTGATTACTTTTTACAACGTTACGAGGATAGCACACAAATGGAAGCCGGTGCATTCATCTACAGTCTTAATAACCAAAAGAGCATTGATGATCCGCAATTAAAATATAAAAATGAATCGATAAAGACATACAACACCAAAGCGATATTTTTCAATGGCGGATCAAATAATCCTGCAAAAAAAGTTATTGTTTTAAGAGAGTCTCTTCTGATGAATCAATTTATGCTACTCGATATAATCTCCACGAACATTAAGAAACGACAAATATTTTTTACCTACCCTGAAGATTTGATCTCAGATTTTTTGCAACAAGACGGGTATGTTTATAAGTTTGAATTGAATGATAATTGAGATACTTACTGTACCAGCGGATGCCGAAAGACAGGCTTGATCTAATGCTAGCTTCACCGAAATAAGAAGGATTGGCTACTCAACTTCTCCAACCACGAAAACACTGCCGCACACAATAATAAGATCATCTTTGGAAGCATTGGCTACAGCTGCTTTCAACGCAACATTCACTTCATCGTACGAATTTCCACTAAGATGGAATTTTGAGGCTCTTTCAAGCAATTCATTTTCAGGCAAGGCCCTTGCAATTTGTGCTTTTGTAAAATAGTATTGCGCATTAGTCGGAAGATGTGATAAGACTTTTTCAATTTCTTTATCTTTTACCATTCCGAAAACAATATGAAGACGATTGAATACAGTTTGCTTAATTTGATCTACCAGGTTAATAATTCCATCTTCATTGTGAGCTACATCAAGGATTATCAAAGGATTTTTGTGAATGATATCCCATCTTCCATGAAGGCCCGTAGTTTTTTTTACATTCTTCAATGCAACCAAAATGTCTTCGTCGTTTAGTGGAAATTCGTTTCTTATTACATCAATTGCGGAAAGAACGGTTAGCAGATTTTTTTGCTGGTAGAGTCCTGTAAGATCCAGGGAATATTTTTTCGTTATGTTCTTGTCAGCATCATTTACTACAACCTCCAAAGTATCGTTAGCAATAGTTGCGGAGCTGATTTTATATTTGTTTTCAGCATAAAAAATGTGCGATCCTGTTTCTCTTGCTTTGGCCTCAAAAACATGTTTTGTTTCCGCGACAGTTGCACCAGCTACAACTGGTATTCCGGGTTTAATAATTCCGGCTTTTTCAAAAGCAATTTTATCAAGAGAATCGCCGAGGATATCCATATGGTCGTAAGCAATGTTCGTGATCACAGAAAGCTCCGGCGTAATAACATTTGTGCTATCTAGTCTGCCACCAAGACCCGTTTCAATTATTGCAATATCAGTTTGTTGTTGCGCAAAGTATTCGAGTGCCATCACAAATGTGAGTTCGAAGAAAGACGGCTCTATTTCTTCTGAAAAGGATCTTATCTTTTCAACATAATCAACGACAAATTGCCGGCTTATCGTTTCTCCATTCACTCTTATCCTTTCCCGGAAATCTTTGAGGTGTGGCGACGTGTACAATCCGGTTTTGTAGCCGGCTTGCTGAAAAATTGAGGCCAGCATATGGCTCGTGGAGCCCTTGCCGTTAGTTCCCGCAATGTGAATGGTTTTTATTTTACTTTCCGGATTTCCCAGGTAATTACAAAGTGCAATTGTATTCGTAAGATCGGCTTTGTAAGCCCGTATCCCGATACTGCTATAAAGAGGAAGCTTATTGTATAGGTAATGTAATGTTTGCTCGTAGGTCAATTCGAAATTGAAAATTAAAAATTAAAAAAAATTGCAGGATACTGATCACTAATCATTATTCATTGATCATTTGGTTTAGCTTTTCAAAACAAAGTTGAAAAGAATAGTTCCGCTCTCCACATCATTCGGACTGGCAGGAAATTTTAATTGCTTTGCCTTATCTATAGCAATGCTTCTTAGGGAGCTGTTTGAAGTTGTGGTTCCGCGGGCAATGGAAGCTTCAGTAACCCGCCCTGAAGCATCTACTTTTATGTCTACGTAAACCTTTGCATTTTCATTAAAGTCATCTTTCATGGATGGAAACGAAATCGGCCTGCGCCGTGAAAGCCCACGTACAACGCTAACACCACTTCTTCCACCGGGTGAGTTTCCATAAGCATCCGGCTTACCGGTTGGGCTTCCTGCATCTCCGTTACCGGGTTTGTATCCCTGGTCTTTATATCCATTGTCTTCAGTCGCGCCATTACCTCCGTTTCCATTACCTCCTTTGTAAAGAGGCAGCTTAGGCTTTGGTGGCGCAGGGTTTGGATTTACAACGGGTGATGGATTAACATTCTTTGTAGCTTTCGCAGATGATTCTTTATTTATTTCTTTGGCATCATCCTTTGGCTTTTCAGTTTTCAAAACAGGCGCAGCTTCCGCATCAGTATTGTCATCAGCTTGTATATTTCTTGTAGGGTTATCCGCAACCTTTACACTTTTTTGTGGTGATTGAATACTCTGGGTTTCCGGCGCTCGTTCGCCCTTTACAAGTGGCTGTACATTGCCCATCCCCTCGAAATCATTCCCAAGGTTTACATCAATAAGATCTTCGACCTGTGGTACAGGCGGAATCTGCAATGGCCATGTATAAAATATCGCAAGTAGCAGGAATAAGCCGCAAATGATTGTTGTGTAGAAAAAAGCTTTGCGGTTTTTTTCTGATTCAAAAGAGTGATCAATTATTGCGCTTTCCAAAACGATTTATTTTTTGAATTCCAAATTTATACAATTGTGAAAATTATAGAGAAGTATAAATGTTAAAAGAAGCCTTACCCAAAAACCAGATTAAGTTTTAGTACTCTACTGAAGCCCCTTCCCGAAGGGAAGGTTGTCAACCATCTTTTTTAAAAGTAGCTTTTAAATATCCTATCTCTTAAGATTTTCTGTCGTAAGAAAATAGATTTTACTTAGGTTACCCTTCGGGGGACAGGGGGCTTCTGTCTCCAAACAACAAACTTCCAATCCTAACCATATTGCTTCCTTCTTCTATTGCGATAGAATAGTCAGCACTCATTCCCATGGAAAGAATTGAAAACTGAGAATTAAAAATTGAAAGTTTCGAATAGTTATCAAAAAGTGATTTCAAAAATTTAAATTCATTCATTACATTTTCCCCATCATTAGTAAACGTAGCCATTCCCATTAAGCCGCGGATACATACATTCTTATAATTTGTCAAATTCGTGTTTAGCAATTCGTGTAATTCTTTTTCATCCAATCCAAATTTTGTTTCCTCTTTTGCTATGTAAACTTGTAAAAGGCAATCAATAGCACGATTATTTTTGCGGCCTTCTTTATCAATCTCCTTTATCAATTTTGCACTGTCAACACTGTGTATAAGCGAAACGAACGGAGCTATATATTTTACTTTATTAGATTGTAGATGGCCAATGAAGTGCCATCGAATATCCTTTGGCAGATCATTATATTTTTCGGTTAGCTCCTGTACATAATTTTCTCCGAAATCCCTTTGCCCAAGATGATATAATTGCAATATTTTTTCGGAAGATTTTGTTTTTGATACAGCAACGAGCCTTGCATTTTTCTTCTCTAATTCTTCTTTGATCCTGAGGAATGCTTCTTTGTTTACGCCCATAGTTTAATGAAGATCTTGCAATAATAAAGGAGAATAATTATTTCAATATACTTCTGCTGATAACGATTCTTTGTATTTCGCTGGTGCCCTCATAGATCTGCGTAATCTTGGCATCACGCATCATTCTTTCCACATGATATTCTTTTACGTAGCCATACCCTCCATGTATTTGTATTGCTTCAGTCGTAGTCCACATCGCGGTTTCGCTTGCATATACTTTTGCCATCGCTGCGCTCTCTGTATAATCAAGCCCTTTATCTTTTTGCCAGGCGGCTCTGAAACATAGTAATCTTGCGGCCTCTATTCTTGTTGCCATATCTGCAAGTTTGAATTGTATGATCTGGTGATTTTTTATTTCTTTACCAAAAGCTTTTCTTTCTTTTGAATAAGCCAGTGACCTTTCGTAAGCTCCCGAAGCAAGTCCCAAAGCCTGCGAGGCAATACCAATGCGACCACCGGAAAGGGTCTGCATAGCGAACCTAAAGCCAAATCCATCTGCCCCAATACGGTTTTCTTTGGGCACTTTCACATCGGTAAATGAGATACTATGTGTATCGCTTCCTCTTATTCCCAACTTATTTTCTTTGGCCCCGACAGCAACACCAGGCCAGTTCTTTTCTACAATAAAAACATTAATGCCCCGGCTTCCTTTGCTCACATCGGTCTGGGCAAAGACCAAATAGCATGATGCTGAGTTTCCATTGGTGATCCAGTTCTTAACACCGTTTAGTAAATAATGATCATCTTTTTCTTCTGCGGTTGTTCGCTGAGACGTGGCGTCACTTCCGGCTTCCGGCTCGCTAAGGAGAAAAGCGCCGATGTACAATTCACCACCTTTTTTTCCCTGAGCCAATGGTGTTAGGTATTTTTTCTTTTGTTCCTCAGACCCAAAAGCTTCAATGCCAAAGCAAACCAAACTATTGTTTACACTCATGCAAACACTGGTGCTTGCATCCACTTTGCTTATTTCTTCTATCGCCAGTACATAGCTTATGGCGT
>JBDUEG010000138.1:0-7723 GCA_040002575.1 Ginsengibacter sp. | reverse complement strand
TTTATAGGGTCACATCTTACACGGTTATTTGTAACAAAGTATCCGCAATACTCCATAATCAATTTTGATAAGCTCACTTATGCGGGTAACCTGGAGAACCTTAAGGATATAGAAAATGCCCCCAACTACACTTTTATAAAAGGCGACATTGAAGAGATAGAGCAGGTAAAAAAAGTTTTCGAAGAGCATCAAATTACTTCGGTAATTCATTGCGCTGCAGAAAGTCATGTTGATCGCTCCATTACTGATCCCCTGGCATTTGTAAAGACAAATGTTTTGGGAACCGTTACTTTACTACAGGTAGCAAAGGATACATGGAAGAATAATTATACCGGTAAATTATTTTATCATGTCTCCACCGACGAGGTGTATGGAAGTCTTGGAAGCGATGGGTTCTTCAGTGAAGAAACAGCTTATGATCCACGCAGCCCATATTCTGCTTCTAAAGCATCATCTGACCATTTCGTAAGTGCTTATTACCATACCTACAAATTACCGGTTATCATCTCGAACTGCTCCAACAATTATGGCCCTTATCATTTCCCTGAAAAATTGATTCCTCTTTGTATAAATAACATCATAAATAATAAACCTTTGCCCATATATGGCAAGGGAGAAAACGTACGTGACTGGCTATATGTTGAAGATCATGTGAGAGCAATTGACACCATATTCCATAAAGGGAAAGCCGGAGAGACTTATAACATCGGTGGACATAATGAGTGGAAAAATATTGACATCATCAAAGAGCTCTGCAGGCAAATGGATGAAAAGCTTGGCCGTGCAAATGGGACTTCAGAAAAGCTGATCACCTTTGTGAAAGACAGGGCAGGCCACGATTTGCGTTATGCAATTGATGCCAGTAAGTTAAAAAATGAATTGGGATGGCAACCCTCTCTGCAATTTGAAGAAGGTTTGTCAAAAACAATAGATTGGTATTTGAATAATACTGAATGGCTTAATGACGTCACAAGCGGAGCTTACAGAACTTACTACGAAGAACAATATCGTGGATAGGCGCAAATCAGAAATCAAATCGTAAGTGTATTAAGACATAACATGAATCAATGAAAGGAATTATACTGGCGGGTGGAAGTGGTACAAGGTTGTATCCGATTACGATGGGAATAAGTAAACAGCTTATGCCCATATATGATAAGCCAATGATCTACTATCCCCTGTCAACTTTAATGCTGGCAGGAATAAGAGAGATTCTAATTATAACGACGCCGGAAGACCAGGCACAATTTCAAAGGTTATTAGGCGATGGCAAGCAATGGGGATGCGGCCTTGAGTATGCAGTTCAGGAAAAGCCAAATGGCCTGGCGCAGGCTTTCGTTATCGGTGAACAGTTCATCGGTGAGGATGCAGTAGCCCTGGTATTAGGAGATAATATATTTTATGGAAGTGGCTTTTCACATCTCCTTCAGCATTCGGTAAATCCTGATGGCGCTATTATTTTCGCTTACCCTGTTAGTGATCCGGAAAGATATGGGGTGGTTGAGTTTGATAAAAATTTTGTTGCTATAAGCATAGAAGAAAAGCCTTTAAATCCGAAATCAAATTATGCAGTCCCAGGTTTATATTTCTATGACAATGCTGTGGTCGGGATCGCTAAAAATATCAAGCCATCTCCGAGGGGAGAATATGAAATCACGGATGTAAACCGCACATATCTCTCCGCCAAGAAATTAAAGGTGGCTGTATTAGACCGGGGCTTTGCCTGGCTCGACACCGGCACTTTCGAATCTCTGCACGATGCTTCTGAATTTGTAAGGGTGATTGAAAAACGGCAAGGTTTCAAAATCGGCTGCCTGGAGGAAATAGCTTATCGAATGAATTTTATTGGCAAAGAAGAGTTGAACAAACTTGCAAAGAAATTTGAAAAGAGCGGCTATGGAGAATATCTAAAGAGCATAACTTAGGTTAAGTTGTCTCTTCGTTATTATTCTGACCCCGTCGTGGTTTCTAAGCCTGCAATATTTTAATTTATATTTGCGCAATTTTCAACAAACTATGGTAGTAATTCATAAGTTTTAAAGCATCGAATTCTATAATGAAAGTCGTAATATTAGCGGGAGGATTGGGAACGAGAATATCAGAAGAGTCACATCTCAGGCCGAAGCCCATGATCGAAATTGGCGGGAAACCAATTCTCTGGCACATCATGAAAAACTATTCTCATTTTGGTTTCAATGACTTTGTAATCTGTTGTGGCTATAAGGGACATTATATAAAAGAATATTTTTTGAATTATTTTTTATATAATTCCGACATAACGGTTGAATTAAAAAACAATAAAGTAGATGTACATTTTGCCAATACAGAATCTTTTACTGTTACACTGGTTGACACGGGTGTGAATACCAATACAGCCGGGCGGATCCAAAAAATCAGGAAATATGTAGAGGGAGAAACATTTATGCTTACTTACGGTGACGGTGTTTCCGATGTCAATATTAATGACCTGCTTGCCTTTCATAAATCTCATGGAAAGTTGGTGACACTTACATCTGTTGAATTTCCAGGAAGGTTTGGTACCGTGGAAACCGACGCCGATTCTATTGTAAATCGTTTCAAAGAAAAGTCGAACGATAAAGACATATGGATAAACGGAGGGTATTTTGTCATCGGGCCGGAAATGTTTAATTACTTTAAAGAAGATATGGAAACGATTCAATGGGAAAAGGAACCGTTGGAACAAATCGCGAAAGATCACCAACTGGTAGCATACAAGCACCATGGTTTCTGGAAATGTATGGACGCCATGCGTGATAAAATTGAGTTAGAACAATTGTGGGAGACTAACCAGGCAAAATGGAAAACCTGGGAACAAGATGCTTGAAATATATAAAAATAAAAAAGTTTTCATTACTGGTAATACAGGATTTAAAGGATCCTGGTTAAGCGCCTTTTTTGAAAACTTAAACATTAAAATTGTTGGCTTTGCTTTACCTCCTCAAACGTCGCCCAACCACTTCACTTTGTTGGGTGCTGATTATGAAACCACCTTCGGAAATATTCTTGACAAGCAGGCATTAGAATCAGCTATAAAAAAAGCGCAACCTGACATTATATTTCATTTAGCAGCCCAGGCTTTAGTAAGCAGGTCTTACGAGGATCCTGTAAATACTTATCAAACGAATGTAATAGGGACTCTAAATGTCCTGGAATGTGTCCGGACATGTGAATCTGTAACGTCCGTTGTAATTATTACGACTGATAAAGTGTATGAAAATAAAGAGTGGGAAAAACCATACATGGAAACAGATGAGTTAGGCGGCTATGATATGTATAGTTCCTCAAAGGCATGCTGTGAAATTTTAATAAGGTCTTATCGTAATTCATTTTTTAACTTAAATGAATATAAGCAAAGGCATACAGTTCTTATAGCATCTGCAAGAGCAGGAAATGTTATAGGCGGCGGGGATTGGAATCCAGGCAGACTTATACCGGATATTTCTGTAGCAGCTGCGCAAAATAAAAAAGTGCAAATAAGAAATCCGACCTCTGTAAGGCCATGGCAGCATGTGCTTGATTGCTTATACGGTTATTTATTACTCGGTGCCAGGTTATTGAATGAGGAAAAAGATTTTTCAGAAGCGTGGAATTTTTCGCCTCCGGCGAATGAAGCAAAGGCTGTTGAACAAATTGCAGCAATTGCGAAAGATTCATGGAAGAATGTAATCGTTGAGTTTGCTAAGCCTGGTTCAACTTTTCATGAAGCTAAGTTACTTTCATTGGATAATACCAAAGCAATTAAAAGTCTTGGCTGGAGCCCGGTATGGGACACTACGAAGTCAGTCCGGAGAACTATAGAATGGTATAAGTCGCATTACACTGAAGGTAAAATTTTGACTGGTAATAATATTGAAGAGTACTTACATGATGTCAGGCTGTAAATAAGATGGAATTCATTGCTTCAAATATCATCGGCTTATACACGATTCAGCTGAAAAAAAATGAAGATGAAAGAGGTTTGTTTGCACGTACCTATTGCAAAAATGAATTTGCGCAGATAGGCTTTGATAAAGAATTTGTACAGTTTAATCATTCACTTACCCGGAACAAAGGAACACTCCGTGGAATTCATTTTCAAAAGGCGCCGTTTAAAGAATATAAACTGATACGATGTATAAAAGGGAGGGTTTTTGATGTTGCCGTTGATTTGAGAAAAAATTCGTCAACTTTTTTAAAACATATCGGGGTGGAATTAAACGAAGAAAATATGCTTAGTATTTTAATTCCTGAAGGTTTTGGGCATGCATTCCAGGCGCTCTCTAATGACGCAACACTTATTTACCATCACACAAATTTTTATGAGCCAAAAGCCGAAGGAGGAATAAAATACGACGATCCCGTTTTAAATATTAACTGGCCTTTACCTGTTATCGAAGTCTCAGAGAAAGATAAAGCACATACGTGGTTACCTGAAAACTTTAAAGGAATATAACCTATGAAATGCAGATTTTGTGGCGAAGAACTACACCATGTATTTATTGACCTGGTAAATTCACCAGCATCTAATTCTTTCATAACCTTCGAACAGTTAAATGCGCCTGAAACTTTTTATCCATTAAAAGTTTTTACTTGTGGAAATTGCTTCCTTGTTCAACTTGATGAGTACAAAAAGTCAGATGATATTTTCAATGAGGACTATGTTTACTTTTCGTCTTATAGCACCAGCTGGCTAAAGCATGTTGAGCAGTATACCGACATGATGGTCGACAGGTTCAGTTATGATGAGAATTCGCTGATTGTTGAAATTGCATCTAACGATGGTTATTTACTTCAATATTTCAGGAAAAAAAACATCCCGGTTCTCGGCATAGAGCCCACCGAAAACACAGCCAGGGTAGCCAGAGATAGAGGAATTGAATCAATTAGCGATTTCTTTGGAACCGCTTTAGCACAAAAGCTATGTGAGAAAAATATAAAAGCCGACTTGCTATTAGGAAACAATGTACTAGCCCATGTTCCTGATATTAATGATTTTGTTAGGGGGATGAAAATTATTTTAAAAGCGGAAGGGGTAATTACTATGGAATTTCCACATCTCATGCAACTTGTAGACAATAACCAGTTTGATACTATTTATCATGAGCACTTTTCTTATTTATCTTTTCATAGCGTAAGCATGATATTTGAATCGCAGGGACTGGTGCTGTTTGACGTGGAAGAGATTTCTACCCATGGGGGTTCGCTGAGAATATTTGCAAAGCATGAGGAAGATAATTCTAGAGATATTTCACCAAAGGTTCCGGCTTTGCTACACAAAGAGATGGAAAAAGGAATGACAAGTCTTCTGTGGTACAGTGATTTTACCCGGAAAGCGTTGAAAGTAAAATTAGACTTACTTGCCTTCCTGATAAAGCAAAAAACTGAAAATAAAAAAGTCGCTGCTTATGGAGCTGCAGCAAAAGGGAATACGTTGCTGAATTACTGCGGTGTAAAAAACGATTTGATAGATTATGTAGTGGACGCCAATCCAAACAAGCAAAATAAATTCTTGCCTGCAAGCCACATACCTGTGAGAGACGAGATGTTTCTGAAAAAAGATAAACCCGATTTTATTATAATTTTTCCATGGAATCTTAAAGAAGAGATTATTGAACAACTGAGTTATGCAAAGGAATGGGGTGCAAAGTTTGTTATTCCTATTCCCGAGCTACAAATTATTTAAACTGATGAAAGTACTTGTAACCGGTGCTACAGGATTCGTTGGCAATTATGTTGTCAAAGAGTTACTTAAAAATGACCACCAGGTATTCGCAACTTCACTCAATGAAAACAAAGCAAAGGCATTTGCATGGTATGACCGGGTCAGATATCGGCCTTTCAATTTGGCGAAGTTTGATGGTAACTTTAATTACTATAAATTCTTCGAAGAGCCAGATGTGATCATTCACCTGGCCTGGGAAGGACTTCCAAACTATAATTCTCTTTTTCACATAGAAGAAAATTTATTCAGGCACTATTCTTTTTTGAAAAACCTGGTAACTAATGGTTCAAAGGACATAACAGTTACCGGCACCTGTTTTGAATATGGGTTGCAGGAAGGGGAACTTAATGAAAGTTTACCGGCATTGCCGTCAAATTCCTACGCTATTGCAAAAGATACTTTACGTAAATTTTTAGAGCAATTACAAAAGCATGTTGATTATAACCTTAAGTGGGCGAGATTATTTTATATGCATGGGGAAGGACAAAACCCAAATTCAATTTTGTCTCAATTAGAAAAGGCGCTGGCAAATAACGAAAATGAATTTAGCATGAGCTTAGGCGAGCAAATAAGGGACTATACGCCAGTAAAAATAATAGCGGAGCACATAGTAAACATTGCAATGCAAAAACAAGTAACAGGCATAATAAACTGTTGCAGTGGCAATCCCATTACTATCAATAAATTGGTAGAAAGTTTTCTTAAAAAGAGAAATGAAACCATCAAATTAAACAAAGGTGTGTATCCTTATCCTTTGCATGAGCCTTTAAATTTTTGGGGAAGTGTCACTAAACTTAATACGATTGTAAACGCACAGAATACCTAACATTATTGGCCGCTTACGGTTTTCACAATTACATTTGGCCAGAATGCCAAATCATAAGATGATGCAGGCGCCACCACATTTGAAATCGAGTTCTTTTCAATTCTCACGTCGTGTATCGTTCCGGGCAATACAGCCACTGACTGAACTATGTTTCCGGCACCATTAATAGTGTTTCCTGTAAATGTTATGTCAGATGTGCCCCAGTCATGAATTGAAACTGATGGATATAGTGTGCCAAGTACAGCCTCTCCCACATTTATAAATGTGTTTTTGGTAGCCGTATAATATCCTCCGGAATTGCTATGAGTAATAGTGCCTTCACTATGTCCTCCCACCGAATTGAGCACTTGATTTGTATTTTCAAAAAGGTTGTCAGACAGGTAAGAATGAATTTCACTTTCGGCCGAAGTTAATCTATCAGCTGATGTATGAAACGCACTTCCATTAAGATTGTAAAAAGTACAGTTCCTTATATCAGCATTATGACCAACAATTGTTTCCCCCGGGCTATTTATAAATTTAGAATGCCTATATAAAGTAGTGGTCTTGGTTTCTGTGAGAATCGCAGAATTTAGCCGCCATGAATAAGAACCTTGGTTATGGTCCCTGTTTCCATCAAAAAGAAGATCGTTAAAACTGCAGCCTTCTTCATAACTGCTGCCGGTGGTTAAAACAAAAAAGAAATTAATGCTTTTAAATAGCTTGGTCCCTATATCATAAGTGCCGATACCTTCTTCAGTTGTATCTAACGGGTTGTTAAGAAATAATGTATCGCCGCTTACTTTTATAACGGTATTTATTAAGCTATTCTTTTCGTGCGATTGTCCAAAGGTCAGAAAAAACCGATCGCTGGCGTTTATACCTTTAGTATAGTTTAATACAAGTACAGACGAATTTGCATTGGCGGGTTCCTTTAGAGTATATACAATTTGATCTTCCCTTTTTATTGTAGCGGGACCAAAAAACCCCAGCGATTTATTAATTATTGGAGTGTGGCCGAAAGTGTAGGTTTTCGGAGCAAAAAAAAGCTTCGAATGATCAGGGACGCTGTCATAAGCTGCCATTAAAGTTTCATAATCATCCATACCAGGTTTCCTGAAGCTTTCAATATAAAATGAGTTCCCGCTATTTTCAATTGATTTTTTGCATGAAGCACATGATAGAATCAAAAAAAT
>JBDUEG010000137.1:0-7732 GCA_040002575.1 Ginsengibacter sp. | reverse complement strand
TGCACCGCCAATATTTATTGCAGCAGCAACGGATGATGGCCTTGGGCTTGCGCCGCACAGTGTAAGTATTTACCAGCACTGGCTTGCATCAAAGCATTCTGCGGAGCTTCACATGTACTCAACAGGCAATCATGGTTTTGGTATGCGTGTGCAACACCTGCCTTCCGATACGTGGATAGACCGCTTCGGCGATTGGCTAAAAATAAATGGCTATTTAAAATTGTTGCACCCACCGGATTGGATGAAGAATGTAACCGATGCACAGTTAGATGAATGGAAAAAGAAAGAAGAAGAACGTCAAAAAAATGATTGGCAAAATCTTGGCCGATACAAAGATGCAAATGCGGCACTTGCTTCAACGACATCTAATAAACCTCGTGTGGTGTTCATGGGCAATTCTATAACTGATGGCTGGATCAATGCAGACTCATCTTTCTTCGCTGGCAAAAATTATATCGACCGTGGCATTAGCGGACAAACAACACCTCAAATGTTGATTCGCTTTCGACCGGATGTAATTGACTTAAAACCCTCTGTTGTAGTGATTCTTGCAGGCATCAATGATATTGCAGGAAATACCGGGCCTATGACGCTTGAACAAACCTTTGGTAACATCGCATCTATGGCCGAATTGGCTAAAGCAAATAATATTCGCGTAGTGATTTCTGCCGTGTTGCCCGCTTTTGATTTTCCATGGCACCCTGGAATGCAACCTGCAGATAAGGTCATAAAACTAAATGCAATGCTGAAAGAATATTGTGCAAAGAATAATGTAGTGTATCTCGATTATTTTACTGCTATGAAAGATGAGCGCAATGGATTGCCCAAAAATATTTCAGGAGATGGCGTACATCCAAACCTTGCGGGATATAAGATCATGGAGCCACTTGCAGAGAAAGCAATTGCACAGGCATTGAAGCGAAAATAACATCCTTGCTATTACTGACTACTGGCATCGAACCGGGTGATGCCTTATACTTAATAAAGCGAAATGACCTTACAAGGCCACGCAAAGAATTACAGTGAGTATAACCTTTGGGCCAACACGCAGTTTGTTGAATGGCTTAAAAGCAAATTGCCCGAGATCTTAAAACAGAAAGGGAAAAAAAGTATTAATTAATTGACGCGTTATACGGGCTGCTAACTTTTTGCAGAAATCAGGAGATTATCATTCGTTCTTACATTGAATTTATAACGCATAATTTTTACTTTATAGATTTTTCGTAAGCTTTATGAATATCATTTAATGATGCAATGTATATGCTTCGGCCATGTGTACCCACTACAATTTCATTCGCTGCTTTCTGAATAACAATATCATGAACCGGCGCCGAAGGAAGATTATCGCCAAAAGACATAAAGCTTTTTCCCCTGTTGAAAGAAACATACAATCCGTTATCGCTTCCTGCATATAATATATTTTCAAATTTTGGATCTTCTCTTACAACGTTAAGCGGCTCAAAAGGTAAATTGCTGCTAATACTAGTCCATGTTCTTCCATAGTCGTCGCTGATGAAGAGCCATGGCGTAAAATTATCGTTGCGATAGCCATTGAGTGTAGCATAAACTCTTCCTTCTTTAAATTGTGAAGCAACCACACGACTCACATATAATCCCTTTGCATTTTTCGGCAAGTTATTACTTACTAACGTCCAGGTATAGCCGCCATCTTCAGATAGCTGAATGTTTCCATCGTCAGTACCCAGATATAAAAGGCCGAACTTAAGCGGAGACTCACTGATTGTTATGATCGTTCCAAAGGGAATGTCACCTTCCTTCTTACCGTTGGTGAGATCTTTACTCAGGGGATCCATAGCGGTTCCTTTATTCATACTCCGGTAAAACCTGTTATTACCCATGTATAAAATATCCTGGTTAAAGGCACTTAAAAGTATGGGTGTTTGCCAGTTGTAACGCAACTTTTCTGCTTCAATATCAGGCATGGGATGAATTCGCTTTCTTTCCTTTTCATCGATTGTTTTTCTTTCGTATTCTCCGAATTGTGATCCAAAATAAACCGTCTTATTGTCCCTTGTATCCACCTGCACCTGCATTCCATCGCCTCCGCCAATATTTTTCCATCCATCACCAACAGACTCATGTTCTTCATTGTCATTTTCGTCATCCGACTTGTTTGTTGATGGGCCATACCAAACTCCATTATCCTGGATTCCACCATATACATTATATGGTTTCGCGTTATCGACAGCAACGGAATAGAATTGTGCAACGGCGGGCGTGTTTGCTTTGAACCAATGTTTTCCATTATCATAAGTGATATTGCAGCCGCCGTCATTCCCTGCAATCCAGTTACTGTCGCGTAAAGGATTCATCCAGGCTCCATGCCAGTCAGGATGTGTATTAGATTTATCAGCAACTGAAAAAGTTTCTCCTCCATCATCACTCATAATAAGACTAAAACCACTTATAAGCACTTTGTTTTCATTTACAGGAGACACTGATATTTTTCCAAAATAATAGCCATAGGTGTTATAAAGGTTAAGTCCTTTTTTATTGACTTTCATCCATGTCTCTCCACCATTATCGCTGCGGTAAACTTCGCAACCGATAATCGGAGTATTAAACAATTCAGAATTTGCATCACTTAAATAATCATAAAGAGATCCAGGTTTTATTTTACCGGAACCTACCATTTCTTTCAACGATAAATCCCGATATTTTTCGTCAAAATCATTTTTGATTAAAAAAGAATCCAGCTTAACACTATCAAGTTCTAAGAATTTCTCTTTAGAAATATTTTTGAAATCAGTCACTGAATATTTGGTAGAATCTGTCTTTTTTTTTGCTGTATCAGGCCGGTGGTTTTGATTATCAAGCGTTGCAAAAATGATTTTAGGATTTGCTGCAAATACAGCTATGCCTATTCGGCCACAGCCATCGTCCTGCGGAAAGCCAGTATTAGTTCCGGTTATTTTTTTCCAGGTATCCCCACCATTTATACTTTTATAAATAGCTGAGGTATTTCCACTTTCCATAAAATCCCAGGCACGTCTTTCACGGTGCCACATACACGCATAAAGTTCATTTGTGTTTTTCGGGTTTATGTCCATATCAATAGCACCAGTATTATCGTCTATATATAAAGTCTGCTTCCACGTCTTACCGCCATCAATGGTTTTGTAAACACCTCTTTCCTGATTAGATGAATATAGGTGACCTATTACTGCAACCCACGCAATTTTATTGTCATCAGGACTTAAAACAATTTTACCGATATGATGGCTTTCAGGCAGGCCGGCATACTGCCATGTCTTGCCGGTATCGACGCTTTTATAAATACCAAGACCGGAATAGGAAGACCTGCTGCTGTTGGATTCGCCGGTTCCAATCCAAATCTCTCTGCTCTTCCAGTTCACAGCTATATCCCCAATCCCTATTACATTTTCATGGTCAAATATCGGAGTAAAGCTTTGTCCATTATTTAGGGTATGCCAGAGTCCTCCGGTAGCATACGCCACATAAAATTCAATCGGATCATTTGGATTCACTTCAATATCTACTACTCTTCCGCTCATAACAGACGGCCCGATATTTCTGAATAGTATATTTTTTAATAATGAATCTTTTGCCAATAATTTTCTTCCCGTTAAACCGTTCATTCTTACAGCCGCAGGCGTGGGAGATATTTGCGCAATACCTTTTTTAAAGGTTAAAATTGATACAAACAAAACTCCGACAGTAAAGTATAAAGATGTGAATTTGGTAAATTTGTTTGTGGATTGTTTGAAGAGAAAATGGAAAGACATTATGAAGTGTTTAAAAAATTAAAAGCATGTTTTTAAAAATACAAAAATTGGCATTGATAACTGTGGTGGTATTATCATCAGCAATTGAAGCGGGTGCGCAATATAAGTCATATACAATGTCAGTTAATGGAGATACATTGAACGGTATTGACAAGAAAGGAATGAGGCAAGGTAAATGGCTTTTACATATTGACCCTTTACGCGGGGAGCCAGGATATGAAGAAGAAGGAGAATTTGTGAATGATAAAAAGGAAGGGGTATGGAGAAAATATACTTTGCAAAGCGACATAATTGCAATAGAAAATTACAGGTATGGTGGTAAGGATGGTAAATCGCAATATTTTAGCCCGCTTGGCGACTTAACAAGAGAAGAAAGCTGGCGAGCTTACAATCCCGATGCTCCATATGATACCATAGCAGTTTACGGAACGGGAAGCAATGAAATTCTTAGCTATAAGATTGTAAAAGCAGAGCTATACAGCGTTAAGGATGGAGACTGGACTTATTATGAACCTGCTACAGGGAGAGTGCTTAAGCTGGAAAAATATGATCGTGGTCATTTAATGCAAGCTCCTAAAAGCACCGATACAGTAGACGATATTCCAAAGAAGGTAAAGCCTAAGGAAGTGCTCGAATATGAAAAAAAGAATAGTGGCAAAAAGAAGGTGAAATTGAGGGATGGGCAGACCCGCTAATCTCCATATAGTGATGAAAAATACTGATTGAAATTAAAAAAGGCAACATCTTAAATGTTGCCTTAATTCTTTGGGTTTTTCAAACGATGTAAAACGGGGCGATTTTTATAGTTTATTGAACTTTAGTCTTTCATATAATACTAATAGTTAGGCAAAAATGCTGCCAAAAAAAGAAGGGCTTAACTAAGGTGCTAAGAATCAATATAATATTTGATAGATTTAAATAATTATTATATCATAAGCTTAATGGAAGTATCTTATTAGACGTATTCCTGTACAATCACTGAAGACTCATTGAAGAAATAATGCTTTTAATTTTATCCCCGGCTTTTTGATTTGCACTCTCAAAATCATCCGCACTCTTTAATGGTGTACTCACACCGAAATAAAATTTAATTTTTGGCTCAGTGCCGCTGGGCCTCGCAGAAATCTTGCTGCCATCTTCAGTTATGAACTGGAGTACATTACTTTTTGGTAATAATATTTTCTTAACCTCGCCGGTTTTAAGGTTTTGCATTTCCTGTTTGTCATAGTCGTATAACTCAGTTACAACGCTGCCCGCAATTTCCTTTGGTGGATGAGCCCTGTATTCCTGCATCATCTCCGCAATTTCTTTGGAACCATTCATTCCTTTTTTTGTAATAGAAATAAGATCCTCTTTATAGAATCCGAATTTTACATATAGCTCGAGCAATTTCGAAAACAAAGTTTGGCCTTTGCTCTTCTCTACAGCAGCAATTTCACAAATCATCGCCACAGCGCTTACAGCATCTTTGTCACGCACCTTATCTCCAATCATTAATCCAAAACTTTCTTCGCCACCTACTACATAATTTTCTTTACCCTCTTTTTCCCTTATCATTTCGGCAATCCATTTAAATCCGGTAAGAACGTTATAGCAACTAATATTACTTTCCCTTGCAATCACATCAATCATATCTGTTGTAACTATGGTCTTGATAACCATGTCATTTGGCTTTGCCAGGCCATTGCTTTTCCTTGCTTCAATTATATAATTGAAAACAAGTAAGGCAGTTTGATTTCCATTAAGCAATATCCAATCTCCGTCATTGTTTTTCACGCCAATGCCTACACGGTCTGCATCGGGATCTGTTCCCAATAAAATATCTGCGTCAATCTCTTTTGCTTTTTTAAGCGCAATGCTCATAGTTTCTTTTTCTTCAGGATTTGGATAACCCACTGTCGGAAAATTACCATCCGGCTGTGCCTGCTCTTCAACTATGTGAACATTATCGAAACCAAACGCTTGCAATGCCTGCGGCACCAGCATTATACCGGTACCGTGTATTGGCGTATACACAATTTTAAGGTCATGCTGTTGCTTACATATGTCAGGATTTATACTGAGAGATTTAACCATTTCAATATATTTCCCGTCAAACTCTTTTCCTATGATCGTTATATTTTCTTCCTTCCCTTTCCACTTTACATCATCAAGACTTTTAATTTTTTCAACTTCAATAATTACATTTTCGTCGTGAGGCGGCACCATTTGTGCTCCGTCATCCCAATATGCTTTATAGCCATTATATTCTTTGGGATTGTGTGAGGCAGTGCACACTACTCCGCCCTGGCAACCAAAGCTGCGAATTGCAAAACTTAGCTCCGGGGTTGGCCTTAATGATTCAAATAAATAAACCCTGATATCATTTGCTGCAAAAATATTTGCTGCTATCTCCGCAAATTCACGGCTGTTATTGCGGCTATCGTGCGCTATTGCCACCTTCACTTTTTCAAAACATTTCTTTAGATAATTTGCATACCCCTGCGTAGCCATTCCTATCGTGTATTTATTCATCCGGTTGGTTCCGACGCCCATAACTCCGCGCAGGCCGCCGGTGCCAAATTCAAGATCTTTATAAAAAGCATCTTCAAGTTGCGCTTCATCTTCTTTTTGTAGCCTGGTGATTTCATCCTTTGTGTCTTTATCATACTCCCCGGAAAGCCATTCATTAATTTTCTTTTCAGTTTTTATTTCCATATAACTTTTTTTGCAATTTGAAGGTATTCATTTTACTAACTAAAACCAGTAATAAGCATTCCCCGTATTTTTGTATCATGTTTATCTCAGGCATTGAAAGGAAATTCAAAGTAATTACTTTAATAAGTGTTTTCGGTATTTTTTCATCCGGCAGTTTAAATGCACAATACAGCTACAAGCAAGATGCCATTTCGAATAAGCTCTTCAATCTTAAAGATACTTCAGGTCAAGATAATTTTTATCCCTACAATAAAAAAAGAGTGAAACTTGTAGCGATAGCGAATGTTGTCGGGTTTGGGGGCATGCTAATAGGCCTCAATGCAGAATGGTATTCACAATATCCAAGATCGGGATTTCATTTTTTTAATGATAAAGCTGAATGGCAACAGGTTGATAAAGTGGGTCATGCCTTCAGTGCTTATAGCGGTAGCCGTGCAAGCATGGAGCTGTGGAGATGGGCTGGCCTTCCCCGTAAAAAACGTATATGGATAGGCGGCCTCAGTGGTATAGCTTATGAATCTATAATCGAAACACTTGATGGCTTCTCTTCAGAATATGGATTCAGCGTGAGCGACTACGCAGCAAATATTATTGGGTCAGGCATGTTCATTGCACAAGAACTGGCATGGGATGATCAACGCATCAAATTAAAATTCTCCTTCCATAAAAAAAATTATGGTGAAGATGATCTTAATATGAGAGCGGATAAAATTTATGGAAAAACGGAAATAGAGCGATTTATAAAAGACTACAATGCACAAACATATTGGTTGAGTGCAAACATTCATTCATTTTTTCCTGATTCAAATTTACCAAAATGGCTCTCACTTTCTGCGGGTTATGGAGCGGAAGGCATGTTTGGTGCACGAAGCAATATTGCAGTTGACAAAACGGGCACCATAATATTTGACAGATCGGATATTAAACGATACCGGCAATGGTACCTGGCCCCGGATATTGATCTTACAAAAATTAAAACCAATAAAAAAAGCCTGAAAATTATATTCTTTGTTTTAAGCACTCTAAAATTTCCAACGCCTGCACTGGAATATTCTAATGGAAGATTTAAAGGGCATTGGTTAGTGTTTTAAAAGCTTTAATACTGGGGAAAAGCCCCCTATCCCCAAAGGGGGCAACGAGATTGATTGAAAATATTGATTGGCATCACAAACTCAAATACTTATCAGTTAGTTTGCTTCCCTTCGGGAAGGGGTTGGAGAAAGGCACCAACAATTTCACCATTTTTTGTTTCGACAATTATTCTTTCG
>JBDUEG010000136.1:0-7760 GCA_040002575.1 Ginsengibacter sp. | reverse complement strand
AAGGCTATGTTACAAACGAGGTCTTTTCTCATAGCATATACGAGATCATCATCTGCATTTAAAATTGCAAACCCTTTTCTGAATACAGTTTCGGGCAATACTTGTTTTACCTTAGCCATTTGCTCCAGAGTATCAATACCTCCAAGCCCCATGTGGTCTGCAGTTACATTGGTTACAATTGCTATATCGCAATACCTGAAAGCAAGTCCGTTTCTCAAGATGCCTCCTCTTGCACACTCGAGCACAGCGAAATCTACCGTAGGATCTTTTAAAACAAATTCAGCACTTTTTGGACCTGTACAATCACCCTTCATCATTAACTGATTTTGTATGTACACTCCATCAGAGGTAGTAAAACCAACCTTGTATCCTGCGGCTTTACAAATATGTGCCGTAAGCCTGCTGGTAGTAGTTTTTCCGTTTGTGCCCGTAACTGCAATTATAGGAATTCTGCCATCTGCACCCTTTGGATAAAGCATTTCCACCACAGGCTCTGCGGCATTCCTGGCAATACCTTCAGAGGGTTCAACATGCATGCGAAAACCTGGCGCTGCATTTACCTCAAGCACGGCTCCACCAGTTTCATTCAGGGGCTTTTTTAAATCAGAAGCCATAATATCAATACCGCAAATATCAAGTCCTATTATTTTTGCAATGCGTTCTGCCAGGAAAATATTTACCGGATGCACTTCATCCGTTACATCTGTAGAGGTGCCGCCGGTTGATAAGTTTGCTGTAGGCTTTACTAAAACCAGTTCACCTTTTTCAGGAATTGTTTCCAGGGTGTAGCCTTTTTCATCCAGCATTTTTTGGGTAAAGCCATCAATTTTTATCTGCGTTAAAACTTTCTCATGGCCATATCCCCGCCGCGGGTCTTTATTTGTTTCTTCTATCAACCATTGAATGTTGTGCTCACCATCGCCTCTAACTGATGCGGGTGTACGCAATGCTGCGCAGATAAATTTATAGTTGACTACCAAAACCCTAAAGTCAAATCCTGTTATATATTTTTCACAGATAACGGTATTTCCATAATACCTGGCAGCTTCCAAAGCTTTTTCCGCCTGTTCAAAAGTGGTAATATTTGTTGTAGCTCCTTTACCATGATTTCCATTGAGTGGCTTTATTACAAACGGATATCCAACGGCGTCAATAGCACGCTGTACATTTTCATCGCTACGCAGTATTATTCCTTTAGGCACAGGAACCTCTGCTGCGCTAAGAAGATTTTTTGTTTCCTCTTTGTCACCGGCAATATCCACCGCAATGCTTGATGTGGTTCCGGCAATCGTGGCTCGTATTCTTTGCTGGTGTATTCCATATCCAAGCTGTACAAGGCTTTGTTTATTAAGTCTTATAAAAGGTATTCCTCTTTTTTCTGCTTCTTCAACAACACTACCTGTAGAAGGGCCAAGACGTGTGTTCTCCCTGATAACCCTCATACTTTGCAGTTCTTCTTCGAGGTTATAAGGCAGGCCTTTGATTATTGATTCGACAAGTGCGAAAGCTGATTTTGCTGCAAAGACGCCGGCCTCTTCTTCCATATAATCAAATACAACAAAGTATTCTGCGTGTTTTCCTGTAGTTCTTGTTCTTCCAAAGCCCATATCCATTCCTGCGAGCGTTTGTAGTTCAAGAGCTATATGTTCGATCACATGGCCCATCCAGGTCCCTTCTTCTACTCTTGATAAAAATCCACCTGGCACACCTTCGCTGCACCTATGCTCATAAAGACCCGGCAAAATCGCCTCAAGATTTGCTTTAAATCCTTCAATCTTATTGGTAGGAAGTTCTTCCATTTCCTCCAGGTCAAGTTTCATTTGTATAAGCTTAGGGCGGCGCACGCTCCAGTAGTTAGGTCCTCTTAGTACTTTTATTTCCACGATTTTCATAAAGAAAACAGGCTTGGTTATTATGTTTAAAAAAGATGTTGATAGTAGATTGTAAGGTAGGGAAAATTATGTCTCGAAATAAAGATGCCGTATTAACGCACAATCTCTTTATCTCAATTCCGTTACTTTTGTGATAAGTATTTATTTGACGTTGTTTGTAAGAGAAACTACTTAGTTGCTATGAAATGAAACAATGTTTTTATAAAAATTGAATGCATGCAAAATCCGTTGGGGAAACTTTTTGCCATAGGTGGCGCAGAAGATAAAGGTGTGGATCTTGAGAAGGGACAAATAGTCCAAAACAATCTTAACTTTTTTGAGCTGGGGATCCTTCGTCGAATTATAGAGGAGGCGGGCGGCCCGGAAATAAGGATAGAAGTAATAACAACGGCTTCAATGATACCTAACGAAGTAGGTGAAAACTATTTGAATGCTTTTGGAAAAGTAGGCTGTACTGATATTGGTCTTATGCCTATACGTAATCGCTCCGACGCAATGGACCATGAATACATTGAACGCATAAAAAGTTGCAGTGTAATTATGATAAGCGGTGGAAACCAATTGCGCCTTTCTTCAACTTTTGGAGGAACTGAATTTCTCGAAATTTTACTAAACCGGTACCATGGAGAAAAAGACTTTATAGTTGCGGGCACTTCTGCCGGAGCCATGGCAATGAGTAATACCATGATTTATGAAGGCAGCGCTACTACAGCTCATCTTAAAGGCGAAGTAAAAATTACAACAGGTCTTGGTTTTATGGATGATGTTATTTTCGACAGTCACTTTGAAAAACGCGGTAGGTTTGGAAGGTTGGCACAAGCAATAGCAAGCAATCCTTCAGCTATTGGAGTAGGACTCGGGGAAGATACAGGCATGCTTATAACTGGAGGAAATAAAATGGAAGCAATAGGAAGTGGTCTCGTAATGATAATAGACGGACATGATATAAGGCATTGCAATATTGCAGATATTCCGGAAGGCAATCCAATTAGCATTGAAAATATCAAGGTTCATTTTTGCGAGAAAGGAAATGGCTTTTTACTCAAAGAGAGAGCATTTATACCAGACATTGAAGAATACAACACGCAGGAAATTAGTGAACCCACAAAACTAAAAAAAGCTGTATAGCATTCTATTAACTATTCGGAAATCTTCAAAACCCTGAAGATTCTAAACGACCCTAAGTAAGTAATAATTTTTCTTTCCTTTTTGTATCAACAAATATTTACTGTTAAGAAAGTGAAGATCAGTAATCTTCTCTTCGACGGATATTACCTTTTCTTTATTGATGAAAACACCGCCGCCTGAAATCATCTTGCGTGCCTCGCCTTTACTAGGAAAAATTTTGGAAAAAGCTAATAGAGAAGGGAGATCAGTGTTTTGTTCAAACTCGCTTTTTCCCATTTCAATTGCAGGAACGCCCTCCATAACCTGGAGTAATTGTTCCTCGTTTAATTGCTTAAGCGTTTCTGCTGTATCGCTATTAAATAATATTGAAGACGCTTTTACTGCGAATTCATAATCGGTTCTTGAATGAACAAAACAGGTAAGTTCTTCGGCTAATTTTTTTTGAAGAATTCTTTGGTGCTCATTTCCTTTATGCTGCTCAATTAATTCATCAATTTCATTTTTGGTGAGAAATGTAAATATTTTAAGAAACCTTTCAGCGTCAGCATCCGCAGTGTTTAGCCAAAACTGGTAGAAACTATAAGGCGACGTTTTATTGGCATCAAGCCATATATTTCCCTTCTCACTTTTTCCAAATTTGTTTCCATCAGCTTTCGTAAGAAGTGGGCACGTAAATGCAAAAGCTTCACCGCCGCATTTTCGCCTTATCAACTCAGTACCTGTTACTATATTTCCCCATTGATCACTGCCACCAAATTGGATTTTGCAATTCTTATTCTTATACAGCCAATAGAAGTCATAACCCTGTACTAATTGGTAAGTGAACTCGGTAAAACTCATGCCATTTTCAGACTCCAGCCTTTTACGAACACTATCCTTAGCCATCATATAATTGATAGAGATATGTTTGCCGGTATCTCTTATAAAGTCAAGAAATGAAATGTTCTTAAACCAGTCATAGTTATTAACCATTTCAGCAGCGTTAATTCTGCTTTCGCTAAAGTCAAGAAAGCCGGCAAGTTGTTTTCTTACAGATTCCTGATTATAATTCAATACTTCTGTACTAAGCAGATTTCGTTCCTCACTTTTGCCTGAGGGATCACCAACCATGCCGGTGGCACCGCCAACCAAAGCAATAGGCTTATGCCCGTATTTTTGTAAATGAACCATTAAAACTATTGGAATAAGACTGCCTATATGAAGGCTATCGGAAGTGGGATCGAAACCCACATAAGCCGCAGTTGATTCTTTACGAAGCTGCTCCGCTGTTCCGGGAACTATATCTTGTACAAGGCCACGCCAATTTAACTCAGCAATTACATCTTCCATAAACTTCAAGATTGGGCAACAAATGTTTAAATGCGAGATTCAAAAATAGGTCACAAAACTAAATAAGACGATGAGGAATTATTAATCTCTTAGTCAAAACCTTCAACTCTTATCGTAAGTTTTCGATAGTTGCTTATTACTTGAAATTGCTTGAAGTAATTTAAGCCCTTTGAAAACATAGAAGAAATGCATAATTAATTGCTTTCCATGTTAACAGGGCGTACGAATTATTGATAAAGATTTGCGTAATTTTAATAATTCGCTGCTATCCATTAAATACAATATATATAAATAAGAATCGTTTTAAATAACCGGAATTACACTGAATCCATCTATAAACGACTTTCCTCCTTATGAGAATTTCTCAAATTATAAAAATCATTCCCCTAATTATATTTCCATTTATTGGACATGCACAATTCAGAAAATATTCTAATGAATTTTTGAATATTGGTGCCGGGGCCCGCGGACTTGCCATGGGCGCAGCACAGGCAGCGTCTGTATCTGATGGAACGGCAGGTTACTGGAACCCAGCTGCTCTAACAGGTGTACAGGATAATCCTTCACTTAATTTTATGCACGCCAGTTATTTTGATAACATCGGCAAATACGACTATGGAAGTGTTGCTATTCCGGTAAGTGATAATAAGAGAACGCTAGGCCTTTCTATTCTGAGGTTTGCAGTTGATGATATACCTAATACACTTTTTCTCGTGGAGCCCGACGGCAGTATTAACTATGGCAATATCACCACATTTTCTTCTGCAGACTATGCACTCTTATTGTCTTTTGCTCAAAAAATTAAAGACGATGACGATGTGAAAATGAGCTTTGGAGGAAATGCAAAGATCATCTACCGGAAAGTAGGGCACTTTGCATCAGCGTGGGGGTTTGGTTTTGATGCTGGTTTCAAATTGAAAAAGAATAACTGGAGTTTCGGCATTGTTGCAAAAGACCTCACCACCACTTTCAATGCATGGTCATTTACTTTCAGCGAAAAAGAAAAAGAGGTACTTTATCTTACTAAGAATGATATACCCGTGAAATCTACGGAGCTTACGGCGCCTCGCCTTACTATAGGAAACTCTTATAATTTTAAGTTGGGAGAATCAGTGAACATACTTGCCGAAGCTGACCTTGACTTCACTTTTGATGGAAAAAGAAACACTGTAATAAGCGGTGAACCTGTAAGTATTGATCCGCACGCAGGAATTGAGGCATCCATAAAAAATGTTTTTTTTATAAGAGCTGGCATCTACAATTTTCAAAAAGCTCTTGCTGATGGCGATACCACCAATCAGAAAAAAGTATGGATTTACCAACCAAGTCTTGGTGCCGGCTTCAAAATTAAAAATGTAAGTATTGATTATGCTTTTTCAAATCTTGCCAACCAATCTAATCCCTTGTACACTCATATTTTCTCTCTAAGGTTTGACCTCACCAGAAAAGAAAACTATTAAGGCATAAATAACAACAATGAAAAAACTATTTGTACTTTCTTTCATCTTCATATCGGTAGCGGCATTTTCACAACCTTATACTAACAGTTGGATTGATTACAATAAAACTTATTATAAATTTTATGTAGGCCAGGATGGAGTATATCGTATTCCTCAATCTGTACTCAACGGTCTGTCATTAGGAAACACTCCGGCAGAACAATTTCAGTTATGGAGAAACGGCCAGGAAATACCATTATACACTACCACTCCCACCGGTCCTTTAGGCACATCAGGCTATTTAGAGTTTTGGGGGGTAATGAATGATGGAAAACCTGACACAAAGCTGTATCGCGATCCAGACTATCAACTCTCTGATCATTACAGTTTACAAACAGACACTTCTTCTTATTTCCTGACTGTAAATCCGGCGGGAGGGAATGCAAGATTTAGTAACGGCGTAAATAATGTAGCAGGCAACGTATTGCCTGCAGAACCTTTTTTTATGAATACCCGTGGAAATTATTATAAAAATCAAATCAATATTGGGTATGGCTTACCGCTCGGAAGTTATGTTTATTCATCTTCTTACGATATAGGCGAAGGTTGGACCACCAATGATATTTTTCCAAATTATGGTTTATCTGCTGGCTTTGATAGCCTTAATGTTTACCCGGGCGGGCCGAATGTTACTTTCAAATTTGGCACTTCGGGGAATGCATTGAATGGAAGGAACATCAGGATAAAGTTTTTTAATACGGTCATAGATGATGAGCCTATGCCCTATTTTACTTACATAAAAAAAACCATTAACAATCTTCCTTCAAGCTATCTTGCCAGTCCAAACTTCTTAGTAATAAGCTTTGAAGATATTTCAACTGTTACCACCGATAGAATTGTTGTTTCTTTTGTAGAGTTAACTTATGCGAGCAAATTTGACTTTAATGGTAAAACAAATTTTTCTTTTGAGCTGCCTGCTACCGCTGTCGGCAACTATCTTGTAATCGATAATTTCAATTATGGATCAGCTGCTCCAATTTTGCTCGATATATCTTCTAATACGAGATATGCCGGCGATGTGACCTCTACACCAGGCAAAGTAAAATTTGCATTACCTCCTTCATCAGTTGTGCAAAGAAAATTTGTACTGATGAGTGAAGACCCAACGGGTATAACGACAATCAATAGTTTGTCAAAGAAGAATTTTACAAATTTTAGTTTGGCGGCTAACCAGGGAAATTATCTTATAATAAGCCACCCGGTATTATTTGATAACGGGGCGGGGGTAAATAATGTAGATCTGTATAAGCAATATAGAAGCTCTGCCGCAGGAGGCGGATTCAATGTAAAGGTTTACAATAGTGATGAAATTATTGACCAATTCGGTTATGGCATCAAAAAGCATCCTGCCGGGATTAAAGATTTTATACAGTTTGCAAAGAACACATTTTCTGCTCCTCAATATGTTTTTCTTATAGGTAAGGGAATTACTTATAGTGATTACAGGACGCATGAAAGCAGCCCCTATGCAGATAAACTAAATCTTATTCCGACATTCGGTAACCCTGCATCAGATGTTTTGCTGGCATCCCCTTATGGAAGTATAATACCGAATATCCCGATAGGAAGGTTATCTGCTGTTTCAGGTAATGAGGTAGGCAATTATTTTCAAAAAATACAGGAGTATGAACAAGCGCAGGCTTCGTCAAACCAAACACTTGGCAATAAACTCTGGATGAAAGAAGTAGTTCATGTTATTGGCGGAAAAGACAGCTCGGAAAGCAATCTTTTTAAATTTTACATGGACCAGTACAAAAAGATAATTGAAGACACTTTATATGGTGGTAATGTTGAAACCTTTGCCAAATCTTCAAATTCAGCTGTTCAGTTAATTTCCGGAGATAGAATCGAGCAAAAATTTAATCAGGGAATAGGCTTGTTGTCATATTTCGGCCACTCTTCAGCTAATACA
>JBDUEG010000135.1:0-8022 GCA_040002575.1 Ginsengibacter sp. | reverse complement strand
GGAGAAATGAATTCTGAGCAGCTTTGGGAAACAACGATGAACCCTGCAACCCGTACGTTGAAACAGGTTACTATAGATAGCGCAGCAGAGGCAGACCGTGTATTTAGTATGCTTATGGGAGACGAGGTTCCACCACGTAGAGAATTTATAGAGACCCATGCGAAATATGCCAGGTTAGATGTGTAATTTTTCATCCTCGAAGTCTATCATTTAAACTTTGTATATCAACTTTACTTACCGGAGTTGTATCTCCCTCTTTTTTGTAGTCGTACTATCTGTTGTAGCAAAAGCGCAGATCGATTATCCCGTTTTTAAACAAAGGCTTGAGATAGATCCTGCTGATAGTCAAAAGCTGTCACTTGATATTTACAATCTTAATTACATCTATAACACTGAGTATTTTACAAACATTCCTCTTAGCGGAACATTATTTGGGTACCAGCTTATTCCGGAAATAAAATATCAGCCTACTTCAAGATTTCTAATAAGAGGAGGCGTCTATCTGCAAAAGGAATTTGGCAGAAAAGGCTATACTTCATTACTCCCCACCTTCTCGGTTAAATACAAGGCAAAAAATTCGTCCTATATTCTTGGCACCCTGGAGGGAAATACAAATCATGGTTACATTGAGCCCATCTATGATTACAAATTGTTGCTTAATGAAAGGCTTGAAAATGGTTTCCAGTTTTTTGTGAATACCAAAGTATATGATCATGATTTTTACATAAACTGGCGAAGAGCGATTCATTTGGGCGATCCGTTTAAAGAAGAATTTGATATTGGCTATATCGCCAAAATCAATTTATTGGCTAATGACAAGATTGAAATAAAAATTCCAGTTCAGCTTTTATATTCACATAAAGGTGGCCAAATTGATTCGGCTTCCACCCCCTTAACCTCTATTGTTAATGATGCCGTGGGCCTGTCTTTCTCTTATAATGTTGGAGACCATTTTTTGAAAAAGATAGTTTTTGATAACTACTATGTAAATTATAAAGATATATCCGGCAAGAAGATTCAACCTTTTAACGAAGGCAATGCATATCTTTCTCACCTTCTTTTAAAATTGAAATATTTTGATCTTGACCTAAGATATTGGAACAGCAGGGGATTTATTAATCCCAGAGGTAATTCTTTATTCAGCTCTATATCAGAGAAATACATTGGCCTTACTGAAGAACATCGCCATCTGCTCCTTGCAAGTTTAATTTATGATAAGGAACTATTTAAAAATGGAAATTTCGATTTCCGGTTTAGCCCTTACTATGATTTTGTAGAAAAGAAACTGGAATATTCTTACGAAATGTATTTTTCATATCATTTATCTGTACTTCTCGCAAAAATCAAAAATACTTTGGCCAATTAAATTGGGACGACTTTTGGCAAATAATACAGTGTAAATAAGTATAAATGGCTAAATTTGAAAATCCACTGTCAATTGACTTTGGGCTTAAATCTAATTAGTAAACTATAAACCCATTCAAAATGTCAAAAATGATAACAGCGTATTGTATGAAGACTAAGGAAAAAAATGTTCCAATGCAAAATGCCGTAATAACCAAAACTTCGAGAGGTGGTTATATGGCTCAGGGTGACGACGGTAAAGGCAATAAAATGACAACGATGCTTAGTGAAGCGAATGCAGAGCTGGCGGTTAAAGACGGGGTTGCGAAGAAAGGATGGTAAAAGTTTATAAAAGAAGTTTGTAAAAGCGGTATGGAATTTTCTGTATCGCTTTTTTATTTATTATACTAAAAATCTAAAACAATTTTTATTAGATTTAACGTTATCCTTACCTAAACAGAGAAAGATTGACACCGAATTTATTTCCATATAAAAACGTTCCTGTCCTCTTAAGTCTATTCCTGTTTTTTTTATCCTTCTTTATTGAATCGGAAACCTTCGCACAATATACAATCAACGGAAATACCACCAGGGACAATTGTCATTGCTACACACTTACCGATTCAGTTTATTACAAAGCATCGTCTGTATGGAATAACACGCAACTGGATTTAAGGCAATCTTTCACCTTTACTTTTGATGTTTATTTAGGCTGTGTCGATCAGGAAGGAGCTGATGGAATGGTGTTTGCTTTGCAACAAGCGAATCCAAATGCTTTAGGTGCTAATGGCGATGGGCTGGGGTTTAAAGGAATTTCTCCATCGGTTGGCGTTACGCTGGATACCTATCGTAACCTTAGCGATAACGATCCCATATATGATCATTTATCAGTGCAGATAAATGGCGATGTTAACCATACTACCTCCAATAATATTGCAGGGCCTGTGCCAATATCTGCTATTAGTGATAACGTAGAAGATTGTAGCTGGCATTCCTTAACAATCAGTTGGAATGCAACAACAACAAAGTGCGACATTTCATTTGACGGCGCTCCAAGGTTAAGTATCGTTCAAGACATAGTGAGTAATGTTTTTAACGGCAATCCTATAGTGTATTGGGGAATTACGGGAGGAACAGGTGGCAATATAAATGTTCAGAAATTTTGCCTTCCGCTTTCTGCATATTTCAAATTAGCACCTCAAAGAAAATGTGAAGGCGATGCAGTTCAATTCTTTGACTCTTCACGCTCGGGAAGCACCATTAAACGGTACTGGGATTTCGGAGACAGAAGTAATATAGATTCTACAAGCCTTAATCCGGTTCATAACTTTCCGGCCGCAGGCACTTACCAGGTTACATTAAAAGTGAAAGGATTTGATGATTGCATAGAACTATACACACAAACAGTTGTGATTGGCAGTAAACCTATAGCAAATTTTGTAATAAAAAATTCATGCCAGCAAGCCACCGTTCTTTTAGATTCCTCTTATACAAGTTTCGGCACTATTAATAATTGGTATTGGAAATTAGGAAATGGCACAACATCAACAGTACAAAATCCAACAACAACATATGCAACACCTGGCTCTAAAACAATTTCTCTTGCGGTTAAATCTTTAGAAGGTTGCATTTCAGACACTACCTATAAATTTTTAACCGTTGATACACAACCTTTCCCGGTAATGTCTTTTGCTGATGCGTGTAAAAAAACAGTGGTGAACTTTTCAGCAACCGATACCACCGCTAATACAGGCTTATCATGGTTTTGGGATTTTGGAGATGGACTTACAGGTACAGGAAATCCGACTCAACATATTTATCAAAATGCGGGCAATTATAATATTGCGCTTTACAGCGTTACAAAAAATGGCTGTACATCCAACACTGTTCAGGGGTCTATTAATATTTATGGAAGTAATGCGAATGCAGGCAACGATATTAATGCAGCTGAGTTCCAACCTGTACAACTTCAGGGCTCAGGCGGAGTATCTTATCAATGGTCACCGCCCTTTGGCTTAAATAATCCAAACATTGCAAACCCTATCGCAATCTTGTCAAAAGACCAAACGTATTATCTTACTGCATTTACGCCACAAGGTTGTCCAAGCTTTGACACGATTACTATTAAAGTATATAAGGGTCCTGAACTGTATGTACCCAATGCTTTTTCTCCTAATAATGATGATCGCAATGATGTATTTAAAGTTATTGCCGTTGGAATTATTGAGTTTAAATATTTCAAAATTTACAACCGTTGGGGGCAGCAGGTTTATGAAACTTCAGATCCCAGCCGCGGATGGGATGGAACATTTCATGGCAAAAAACAACCTCCTGATGTCTATGTATGGACCACTTCTGCCCGCGACTATTTGGGTCATGTTATTTTCAGGAAAGGCTTTGTTATGCTCGTACGGTAACCAAATCAATGAAGATTTTTCTGCACTCTATGCAGGAAGTCAAACATTTCCGTCATACTCCTAATCTCCTTCACAATTAAAATTCCATTCCTTCCTACCTGCTTCAGCCTGGCGTTGTTTGTTTGGGTTTGAATAAAATCCAGAATCCTCTCAAATGTTTTACTGCTAAAAAATGCTGAATCAGGATTGGCAACAAAAAAACACTTGAGGATATTATCTTTCAAAATCATTTTTTCAAAACCTAATTCAACAGCAATCTTTCTGCAGCGCACTGTTGTAAAAAGATCTCCTACCTGTGGTGGCAATTCACCAAAGCGGTCTTCCATTTCCGATTTAAAATCTGCAAGATCTTTTTCAGTTTCGCAATTGTCCAACCTTGAATAAAGACTTAGTCTTTCGGTAATGCTTTCCACATATTCATCCGGTATTAAAATCTCGAGGTCTGTATCAATAGTACAATCTGAGACAAAATCATCCTGCTTCTGAATTTCTTCTTTAAATAGTTCTTTAAAATCCCTTCGTTTCAATTCGCGAATAGCCTCATCCAGAATTTTCTGATACATTTCGAATCCAATCTCTGCAATAAATCCACTCTGCTCACCGCCAAGCATATTTCCGGCTCCACGAATGTCGAGGTCTCGCATTGCTATCTGGAAACCACTTCCAAGATCGCTGTATTGTTCCAGCGTTGTAAGGCGCTTACGGCTGTCAGCAGGTAAAGTGCTCATCGGAGGAGCTAACAAGTAACAAAAAGCTTTTTTATTACTTCTGCCCACTCTGCCGCGTAATTGATGTAAATCGCTTAGTCCAAATTGGTGTGCATTATTAACTATGATTGTATTTACATTAGCAATGTCCACGCCGCTTTCAATAATATTTGTGCAAAGGAGCACATCATATTTTTGATCCATAAAATCAAGTATAGTTTCTTCCAACTTGTCTCCTTCCATTTGCCCGTGCGCATAAGCAATGCTCAGGTCAGGACAAAGGCCTTGTATCAAGGCCCGCATTTCAGCCAGGCCATGCACACGGTTATGAATAAAGAAAACCTGCCCGCCTCTTTCAGTTTCATAATAGATAGCATCCCGAATAAACTCCTGGTTAAAAACATGGACTTCAGTTTGAATAGGCTGCCTGTTAGGTGGAGGCGTATTAATAATACTAAGATCTCTTGCGCCCATAAGGCTAAACTGAAGCGTACGTGGAATAGGAGTTGCGGTAAGCGTTAATGAATCGACCGTCGTGCGTATCTGTTTTAATTTTTCTTTAGCGCTTACTCCAAATTTTTGCTCCTCGTCGATAATCATTATCCCAAGGTCTTTGAACTTAACGTCTTTACCGAGTAAGGCGTGTGTGCCAATGATAATGTCAATCTTTCCTTCCTGCAATTTTTGTAAAGTTTCCTTTTTTTCTTTTGATGTTTTAAAACGATTAATATAGTCAACCGTCACGGGAAAATCAGCCAGCCTTTCGCTGAAAGTTTTATAATGCTGGTAAGCCAGAATGGTTGTAGGAACTAACACGGCAGCCTGTTTACCATCAAGGCATGTTTTAAAAGAAGCCCGTATAGCAACCTCCGTCTTGCCAAAGCCTACATCGCCACATACCAGCCTATCCATAGGAGATTCTTTTTCCATATCACTCTTCACATCTGACACTGCTTTGCTTTGATCTGGTGTATCCTCATAAATGAATGAAGATTCCAGTTCTGTTTGCATATAGTTGTCGGGGGAATGTGCAAACCCTTTTTGGCTCTTACGCTGTGCGTACAATTTTATAAGATCGGTAGCAATATCTTTTACCTGCTTCTTGGTTTTTTCTTTGAGCTTATTCCAAACATCACTTCCCAGTTTATTCATCTTGGGGACAGTGCCTTCCTTGCCGCTGTACTTACTTATTTTATGGAGCGAAGAAATATTTACATATAGCAGGTCTTTATCCTTATAAACAATTCTTACAGCCTCCTGCAATCTTCCGTTGGCTTCAATTTTTTCCAAGCCGCTGAATACACCGACTCCATGATCAATATGAGTAACGTAATCTCCCGGCTGCAATTCCCGCAGTGTTTTTAAAGTGAGCGCCTTATTCTTATTAAAGGCCTGCTTTACTTTGTATTTATGATAGCGCTGGAAAATTTGATGGTCTGTATAGCAAACGAGTTTGAGATCATTATCAATAAAACCTTCATGAATGGAAGTTGGAATTGGCGTGAAATTAATTTCTGAATTGAGATCATTAAAAATACTGTGAAGCCTTTCAAGCTGTTTTGGATTATCGGCAAAAATGAATACGCTGTATTGCTGCGATTCAAATTTCTTAAGGTTTTCAATCAGCAATTTGAATTGCCTGTTAAATGCAGGCTGAGGTGATATAGAAAAATTAACAAAATGCAAATCAACGTTTGGCTCATTTTTTTTAGTGAAATAAGATTTGTTTCCAAACTCTACAATATGCCGCCCTGTTATTTGTTCTTCTAAAACATTTCCAACTACAAAATCATTTTTTGAAACTGTCGCTTTTTCATTCAACTCATCATCGATTGGCACTGGTTGGTTGCCGGCTGATGAATTATATTCTAAAAATATTTGTAGGTCTTCTTCCTGTTGTTCAATTTTTTCTTTTATAAATTCCCAGTCTTCGGTCCATACAATAGTATTATCAGGCAGATAATTTAATAAGGAAACCTTCTCGCCCGTAGTGAATTGTGTTTCTATATTAGGTATAATATTTACCTGTAAAATCTTTCGCTCACTCAATTGGGTTTCAGGATCAAATATGCGAATGCTGTCAATATCATTACCGAATAATTCGATACGGTATGGCTTTTCATTACCGAATGAATAAATATCAAGAATGCCGCCTCTCACAGCAAACTGGCCCGGCTCATATACAAAATCGGTTCTGCTAAAGCCATGCTCAACAAAACGCGAAAGCAACGCGTCAACGTTTATATTTTCGCCCTGCTTAAAAGAAATTATGTTTTCCTTCAATGTTTTTGATAACACTACTTTCTCAAAAAGAGCTTCCGGGTACGTTACCATTATTTTCCTGTTTCCGCCGGTGCTAAGTTTTGTAAGCGCTTCTGTTCTCAGCATTACATGACTGCTATTAAGCAGGGTGTAATTCTTCTTGTTTTTAAATGAAGAGGGGAAATAAAAAACATCAAGTGCCCTGGTAATATTTTCAACTGTATTGTGAAAATAGGCGGCTTCTTCCGCGTCCCTTAGTATTACAAGGTGATTAAGCTGCGATGTAATCGAATGATTGAAAACTGCAGCAATGATAAATTGAGAAGAACTCCCATTGAGGCCTGAAAGATGGACATGCTGCGGTTTGGACAATACCATCTTATCCGCAATTGAAAAAATGCGGGGATCTTTCTGATACATATCCATCAACAACTCAAGATTCATTCATCGCTTTTTATAGCGGCGCAAAGGTAACGTTAGATTCTATAATTGCGGTTCGGCTACTCGTGCTTCACTTTTATTTACCAGAACCTACATTTTAATTTTTCATTCAAAATTACATTTGTATTTTACTATAAATTTAACTGCATGGCAATAGAACCCTGGCGTACCGGTACGGTGATCCATATAGAGGATGAAACATACAACACCAAGCGATTTTTTATAAAAGTTAATGAGCTTGAACGTTTCGATTTCAAGCCAGGGCAATTTGTTACGCTCGACCTTCCGATTCATGAACAGAAAAATAAAAGGTGGCGTAGCTATTCAATTGCAAGTTGGCCCGATGGAACTAATGTGTACGAACTACTGATCGTATTACTTGATGGTGGTGTCGGAACTACTTATCTTTTTAATGAGGTAAAGATTGGCAGTGAGCTTACATTTCGCGGTGCGCAAGGTGTTTTCATCCTACCGCCTGCTATTGAAAAAGATTTATTTTTTATATGCACCGGAACCGGCATTGCGCCTTTCAGGAGCATGCTTAATTATATGCAGATACATAATATTCAGCATGAAAATCTGTATCTTATTTTCGGGTGCCGCACACAAAAAGATCTTTTATACCACCAGGAAATGAAAGCCCTGGAAAGTGCAATGGAAAAGTTTTGTTACATGCCTACATTGAGCCGCGAAGGTTGGGATGGCCATAAGGGTTATGTTCATAGCCTATATGAAGAAATCTGCAAAAAAAACAATACTGCCTGTGAGGATATACATAGTTTGAAGCCGGCATCTTTTTACTTATGTGGATGGAAGGCCATGATAGATGATGCACGTAAAAAAATAACTGA
>JBDUEG010000134.1:0-8098 GCA_040002575.1 Ginsengibacter sp. | reverse complement strand
AACACTTTATAATATTAGTTATTGTGCCAAATATTTCTTAGAAAATTATTTAAATTCGGTAGCTTACTAACTAACCCTTTCTAAAATTATGGAGAATTCCCCTCAATCTTCCAGTGAATCGTCGCGGCTCGAAGCGTTAACATCATATAACATTCTTGATACTCTTTCTGAGAAGGATTATGATGATATTACTTTATTGGCTGCAACCATTTGCAAAACGCCTGTTTCACTGATCACTTTTATTGATGAAGACAGGCAATGGTTTAAATCGCATTATGGAACTTTAGAAACTGAAACCAAAAGAGAATATTCCTTTTGTGCTCATGCACTTAATTCACCGAAGGAACCTTTAATAATTGAAGATTCAAGAACGCATAAGCGCTTTGCCAACAACCCATTGGTGACAGGGGAGCCGTACGTAATTTTTTACACCGGCATGCCACTGGTAACTCCCGATGGTTATGCGCTCGGTACATTGTGCGTGATAGATCACCAGCCGAGAAAGTTATCAAATGAAGAACTAAGTGCATTGGAGATCTTATCCAAGCAAGTAGTGACGTTACTGGAAATGCGTAAGTCAAATATCCTGCTTAATAAGACCAAGGAAGAGTTGGAGATACGAAACAAAGAACTGGAACAATTCGCATCAGTTGTTTCGCATGACATAAAATCTCCTTTATCAGGTATTTCGATGGCCAACCAGATTTTAAATGAACAGTTTAGTGAAGTACTTGGTAAAGAAGGCACCGACATTGTGAATGTGTCAAAGCGATCTGCAGAAAAAATTCAGTCGCTTGTTGACGGCATTTTGTCTTATTATAAAGGAGGCGAGCATTCAAGTGATGTGCAACAGTTTAATATTACCCACTTCTTTGAATCGATAGTTTCACTGCTTCCGGCAGATAAGAAATACGACCTGGAATATCCCCGTAACGGTGCTTCCATCACTATGAATAAAACACAGCTGGAACAGATATTCAGTAACCTTATCAACAACAGTATTCGTTACAACGATAATAAAGTAGTCGAAATTAAGATCAGCTTCTCCGAAGCACCACAGCAGTATTTCTTTTCCCTTACTGATAATGGTATTGGTATTGCAAAAGAAAACCAGGAGAAAATTTTCAACCTGTTTACAAGCATTTCGTCAGCAGCAACGGAAGGCAAAGCTGGTTATGGGATCGGGCTTTCCACTGTAAAAAAAATCGTAGAAAGGAACGGCGGTATCATCACATTAGAATCGGCTCCGGGCAAAGGGACAAAAGTTTCGTTTAATATAAAAAAGGGCTGGCCGTTGGCGAAGTAATCTTTTGCAAGCGTTTGCACTTGGTTAAAAGCTCTATTTTTGAATCATGCCAAACGATCATTTGAAATCACAATTCCTACTCAATCCTGATATTACTTATCTGAATTTTGGTTCTTTCGGTGCCTGTCCAAAACCTATTTTTGAGGACTATCAAAAATGGCAGCTTGAGCTTGAAACAGAACCAGTGCAGTTTATAACAGTTAAGGGGCCACGCTATTTCCAGGCAGCCCGGGAAGCGCTGGCTAGATATATCCATTGCAACGCTGATGATGTTGTATTTGTTACCAACCCATCTTATGGAGTAAATATTATTGCAAAAAGTTTTGAACTACATGCCGGTGATGAGATACTAAGTACCAACCTTGAGTATGGCGCCCTCGACCGCACCTGGAATTATTATTGCAAAAAAGCAGGAGCAAAATACGTAAGACAGGAAATCTCCCTTCCCGTTGTTTCCAAAGAGCAATTCATCGAAGACTTTTTTAAAGGATTATCGGTAAAGACAAAAGCGATTTTTATAAGCCATATCACCAGCGCAACTGCATTGATTTTTCCTGTGAAAGAAATTATTGAGATTGCCAAAAAGAAAGGATTGCTTACAATTATTGATGGCGCACATGTGCCCGGCCATATAGATTTGAATATTGAAGAATTGCAACCCGATGTGTACACGGGCGCTTGCCATAAATGGATGTGTGCCCCAAAAGGTTGCTCGTTTTTGTATGTAAAAAAAGAATGGCAACATTTGTTTGACCCCTTATTAATTAGCTGGGGATATGAAAGCATGTATCCTTCTCATTCTCAGTTTTTAGATTATCATCAAACCCAGGGAACAAGAGATTTCTCGGCTTTTTTAACTGTACCGAAAACTATTCAGTTTTTAAATGAAAATAACTGGCAGCAAGTAGCTGCAGATTGCAGGCAACTTGCACATTCTAATTATGTGCGCTTTTGCGATCTACTTAAAACAAAACCGCTCTGTCCTGTTACAGATGAGTTTTTAGGGCAAATGTGCAGCGTCCCGATTAACACTTCTCAACCTGAAAAACTCCATCAATTACTTTTTGAAAAATATAACATTGAAATACCAATTATGAAGCAAGACGGACTTGTCTTTATGAGATATTCAATACAGGCTTTTAACATGCAGCAAGATCTGGATAAGCTCTATGATGCACTTACAGAAATAATTGCCAGGGGAGAGTTTATGGAACCAATGTAAGTATCATACTCCCTGATTTTTATACAGCAATAATCTTTATGATAGATTCACGGTTCGCTGCAAATGAAAGAGCTGCAATGATATGTTCTTCCTTTAATAAAGGATAGTCTGCAAGTATTTCTTCATGCGTCATTCCCGAAGCCAGCCATTGCAAAATATCAGCAATCGCGATTCTTGTTCCTTTAATACATGGTTTACCAAAACGAATTTCCGGGTCGATAGAAATATGTAAAGCAAATTCTTTCATCATATAAAAATACAATTTTAAATTTCGCTGTCAGATACAGTAAATAAATTGGATTCCCCGCAACTTATTCTTTGCGCACAATACATCAACTTCTTCACTAATTTTTAAGATAACTTTTAAACTTAATTTTTAATAACCTGGTAAGATTCAACTATGCCGTCAAGAGTGAATTGAAATGTATAGGTTCCTTTTGGTATGCCTCCCAAATGAATGTGCCCGTTATTAACACCTGTTACGGCTGACATGTCTGTTTGCAGAACGAGCTTTCCCTGTGTATCTATTAATTTAGCATTCATCGTACCGGGCTTATCGGCATTAAACTTTAGCATTACATGACCCATTCCGTTTATAGGGTTTGGCGATAGAGATATAATAAGTTTTGTGGCGACAGTTTTATTTTTGAAAATTTTTATTGGAGATAACTCTGTTTTTCCATCTTTATCTACAATGCCCAAAGCATAATAAGCATAGCGGGTTGAAGAAGAAATTTTGTCATCAGTATAAGAATAATTTTTTTGTAAAGAAGAATTTCCCGCAGCTGGAATTTGCGCAATTTCTTTAAAGTCGCTTCCATCAAGGCTTTTACGGATTGAGAAATGGTCAGCATTTAATTCCATAGAGGTAGTCCAGTTGAGCGTGGCTTTATTATTAGCAGAGCTTATATTAAATGCAGAAAGAATAACAGGTGTTACAGACGTTGCCGTAAAAGTGCCCTGCATCTGCGCAGGATGAATATCGCATTGATACGAATAAGAGCCCGTAGCAGTTACAGTGTAATCAAAGGTTTTGTTGCCTGTAGTAATACTTTGATCCCACGTTGCAGCTGTGCCTGGCACTGACAGTGAAGTTGTGGTATGTGTACCATTAGCCCAAACCCAATGAATTACATCCCCAACTTTCACATTAAGGTTCGCAGGGGAAAATTGAAAATTTTGAACGGTAACGTTCCATGTAGTTGCCTGTGTCTGAAAATAAAATAAACAAAGAATAGGAAGAAGAATTTTTTTCATAAAAAGTATTTAAACAAGTAATCCCAATATAAACCGTATCTGTATATCGGGTAGAACCAGGTAATGGTTGCCTTACTCTATATTTTTAAATCTAAAATTTAAAAACATCGAAGGCGACTATTTAATTCTAGTTGCGATAGAATTCTTGATAGTAGCAATGTTGCAGAAAACGGCAAATTTAATTTTACTCCTACAGCCGCTGGTACTCTCAATTATGATTGTATACATTACGGAATGACTGTAACGATGTTGGCTAGTCAAAAAAATATTCTACTCATTTTTTACAGGCTATATCCTTGTCATTAGTACTTTAAACTTTTTTACTTCTTGCCTTTTTAGTAAATTACAACAAGAGGCCTAAAGGCTTCCGCCTATTATATGAAGTTAATTCGATTGCTTGTCACTATATTAATTCTACTTCCTTTTTCTAGCATCAGCCAAAGCGTTATTTCAATAAACATCAATGGTGGAATCAATCCATCGTCTGCTGAATTTATAAGCAAAAGTATAAAACAGGCAGAGAAAGAAAATGCCGAATGCCTGCTCATCCATTTGAATACACCTGGCGGCCTGGTGACTTCTACCCGTGGAATAGTAACTGACATCTTGCAATCCAAAGTACCGGTGGTGGTATATGTTTCTCCCACAGGGGCACATGCCGGATCTGCAGGCGTATTTATTACAATGGCTGCTAATATTGCCGCTATGGCGCCTGAAACTAATATGGGTGCAGCTCACCCGGTGAACCTGCAAGGTGGCATGGATTCAACCATGAATGAAAAAGTGATGAATGATGCTGCAGCTTTTATAAAGACAATTGCAATGAAAAGGAATCGCAATGTGGAATGGGCAGAAGATGCTGTAAGGCATAGTGTTTCAATAACGGAGCACGAAGCGCTGGAAAAAAATGTAATTGATTTGGTTGCGCTTAACGATGCTGTATTACTGGATCAGATCAACGGCAAAGAAATATCTATGAGTAGCGGCAGCAAAGTGCTTCATACAAAAAATGCGCAATTGAAAAAGGTGGACATGGGATTTTTTCAAAAAATACTTGACAGAATTAGTGACCCAAATGTTGCGTACATACTTATGATGCTTGGCTTCTACGGAATCATGTTTGAACTGTTTAATCCAGGCGCTATACTACCAGGGATTGCCGGTGTAATTTTTCTAATTTTCGCTTTTTATGCAATGAATTCAATGCCGGTAAATTATGCCGGACTCGGGCTAATAATTTTTGGAATCATTTTATTCCTGCTTGAGATAAAAGTGATAAGCCATGGAATGTTAACCATAGGAGGCGTCGTTTCTGTATTGCTCGGTTCACTCATTTTATTTCGAACAAGTTCCACCGAAAATTTTATATCAATTTCAAAAAGTCTTGTTTTTGCTACCACGGGAGTAACAACATTGTTCTTTTTATTTGTAGTGGGAATGGGTATAAAGGCACAGCGCTTGAAACCTTCAAGCGGCATTGAAGTATTGATTGGAAAATCCGGGCAAACGATTGAAACGCTTGATCCATCAGGCTCTGTAAGAGTTAACGGAGAAATCTGGAAAGCGGAATCATTATCAGGCTCAATTGGTGAGAATGAAAAGATTGTTGTGACAGAAATAAAAAACCTTACTTTATACGTCGAACGAGTTTCAAACGCTTGATAATATCTTCACGGATTCTCTTATAAAAATTTAAAACCCCACGAATGCAACAATTACCTTTTACCCTGATCATTATTCTTGTCTTTGTTTTATATATTCTTGCAAGCGCCATCCGGGTGCTGCGTGAATATGAAAGAGGAGTTATCTTTCGCTTAGGAAGGGTTTTGGGCGGAGGAATAAAAGGCCCCGGGCTTATCTTACTTATTCCAATAATTGACAAGATGGTAAAAGTAAGTTTGCGCACAGTGGTGATGGACGTACCGCCCCAGGATGTGATTACATCAGACAATGTTTCTATAAAAGTGAATGCTGTTATTTACTTCCGGGTGGTAAATCCTCAATTGGCAATTGTAGAAATTGAAAATTATTTGGTTGGAACCTCACAACTTTCGCAGACCACACTGCGAAGTGTCCTTGGCCAGTCGGAACTGGATGACCTTCTATCTCAAAGAGAAAAAATTAATATCCGCTTGCAGCAGATAATTGATCAGCAAACAGAGCCCTGGGGTGTAAAAGTGACACATGTAGAAGTGAAGCAAATTGATCTTCCACAAGAAATGCAACGGGCTATGGCAAAGCAGGCAGAAGCTGAAAGAGAACGCAGGGCGAAAGTGATTTCCGCCGAGGGTGAGTTCCAGGCTTCACAGCGGCTAAGTGATGCAGCAAAAATTTTAAGCGAACAGCCAAGTGCTCTTACTTTGCGATATCTCCAAACGCTGCGTGAAATTGCAACAGAAAATAATTCAACTACTATATTCCCCGTGCCTATAGATATCTTAAAACCTTTTATGAAAATAAATGATGATGAACAAAAGAAGAAAGACGCTTAGTTTAGACCGTGGCGTTCCGGTTGCTTTAAAATTTAAACTCAACACTTCCTTTAATTCCAAATTTCGAAATGCCAGGATTGTTTAGGTAGCTTAGGCGCCATACCGCATCTATTCTTATTAGATGGAAAATATTATCTATCCCAACGCCGGCTTCCATATATGGTGTTTTATCAGGAACAGTGAAATGATAATTAATTGTGCTGTCATAGTACCCATTCGCTATTTTATTAGCTTGCGACATGTCACCCATAATGCCTTTGAACGTTGCAAGAGATCGCCACTTCAACCTTTTTATTAACGGGATATAATTAAATGGAAAACTACCAAAAGCCTGTTGCACTGAAAGCCCAACATATTTGTCAGTTGCAAACTCGTACCTGTTCATATTATTGTAAGCATATTTGTTATAATAATAAGTATCGTTCCCCTTTTGAACATCTAACAAAACGATAGGAAGTATACCGTTTGTTAAGCCTGCGTCTATTGTATAAGATAACTGTCCTATTCTTCCATCAGTAAAGTCATGCTGAATGTTGAGGTTCCATTTTGAATAATCAAAATCACTTTTTAAGAGTCCGTTATTCACCTTCAATCCTTTTGTGTATGCAAGTGTCATGATAGGGTAGTTACTTCCAAGGCTTCCCCTCCGATAGTGCTCAGTGATAAACTTTTCTTTGTAAGAATACCTTAATGAAAATGTTGCTTCATTTACTTTATAGTTATTGTAAACGCCGGGCTTTGTGTATAGGTAAGGCGTAAATCCATTATACGTGTAATACACATTAAAGAATGGAGATAGTGTGCTATTTTTTAATTCGGCTCCTATTCCAATGCCATTGTCAAAAAATTTTTTAAAAGTGATATCTGCTTCCTCCCTGTTAACCAATCGTATTTTAGAAGATTTTACTCTTCGTAAAAAAGATGCGAAGATCGAATTTTGATCAAGTTCATCGTCGTGATCATAAGTTCCATAAAGATCGCTGCTGTACATAAGCCTTAGCGTGGACCATTGTCTGGGATTTAAAACAAATAGCGAGCTAAGCAGGTATTTTGTTTTTTCGTCCCTGGTAGAAAATCCGATATAGCCACGTAATTGAATTCGCTGGTTAAAGTACCTGTTTGTTTTTAATCCAAAAGTGAAACGGTTACCTTCTATAATATTATTGGTATAGGTTGAATAAAGATTCCCGATATCAACATGGCCTGTTGTATAGTAGCCATCGCTTAAGGCAGAAATTATTTTTGTGTACGTCACTACTGCAGGAATTTTATTAAGTGTATCCATTAACAGGTAAACGGAATTCTCTGACTTACTCAATGGCTCCAGTCTTATCTGATCCCAGTTTGAAGTATCATGAACTATCGAGACAACGTCAACACTTTTTTTAATAAAGGCAGTGTCAATCTCTTCATTATTTAAAATAGCATCTTTATAAACTGTAGTCTTTTTAGCTATCACGCCCGTTTTTTTCATAGCGGGTACTGTAAGATCAATATATAAAACATTTTTTTCAGGGAAAAAATCTTTTTGATTTTCCGTTTTGAAGAACTGGGAAATTTCAAATTTTTCGATAAAGTTTATGTTGGCATTTTTATCCATGTGCATCACTACTGACTTTAAAGAGTAAGAAGTATCTGCAATCCACATAAACCCTTTAAATGTATTGCTTCCAAATTGTATGGGATCAAACTGTACCTGGATGCACCTGACACTTGAAAAATATAATGTGTCAAGAATATGGTAATTGTAATAACTAAGAGCATTATCTGCAACAGGGCTTACAAAATTTACATCTGCAAGCTTTATATTATTTTCATAAA
>JBDUEG010000133.1:0-8260 GCA_040002575.1 Ginsengibacter sp. | reverse complement strand
ATACATAAAGACCTTTACCTTGTTCCGATTGAAGTAGGCCAGGTGATTAGATTGAACAATGTATTCTTTGATTTTGATAAATGGGATCTGCGCCCCGAATCTTATATCGAGCTGAACAGGGTGGTAAAGCTTCTTTCAGAAAATCCAAAGATAGAAATTGAAATGAGCGCCCATACGGATAGCCGCGGTAGCGATGAATATAATTTCAAGCTAAGTGATAATCGTGCACGGTCTGTAATGGAATATATTATTTCGCAAGGCATAGACAGGGCCAGGATCACTTCCCACGGCTACGGTGAAACGAAACCTGTGGCGCTTAACGACAACGACGAGGGAAGGCAGCTAAACAGGCGGGTTGAATTTACCATCTTGAAGAATTAAACAATTTCTTCGTACTTACCATTAATTTTTTGCCTACTTAATCATGGGATTATATTACTGAATACAATTTATTAAATTGTAGTAAAAATCATATTATGAGAGCCCTGGTTTTTATCCTTTCAATCTTAATGCCTTTCGTTTCTGTTTCGCAACTTGATACGGCATTCATCAGCAAATTAAAAAGCCTTGATACTGCAAATATTTTAAAGCTTGATACTGCAGCCGTGCCTGATGATGCGCTAACTGCTAAAATAAAGATGCTTAGAAGCGAAAAGAAAGGATTAAATGTTGAATCTATTTTGAAAATAAAAATCTCCGAAGAGCAACAAAAGGATACTTCTCACTCCAAAGCTTTTTATGATGCCTTGCTAAATGATTTGACACATGGGAGGACCAGCAAGCTGTTAGAAAACAGCATAATAAATCTATACCGGCGAAATTTTACCGAAGCGGACATTGATGAATTGATAAGGTTTTACAAAACTCCTGCAGGCAAAAAAATGGATAAAGAATATATCCTGTTAATAGTCGAATCTATAAAAGATGCAGAGCAGCTTATGAAACTAGCCGCACAAAATCTACAGGTGAAATAAACCTGCACGGTAATCAAATTCAGAAAAACAACGAATTCATCTTTGATATTGCCAACACTTTGCTTACTTTGCTATATCCAATCTTTCAGAAACCCCCAAGCTTCTTCTGCATACACATAAAATAATGATAGTTCGTCATTATTAATCCGGGCAAATAACTTCAAAAACAGTTAATTATTTAACCAGGTAAATTTTTATGTATGCATCATTTTAAAAAGTCTTTTACAGGAAGCAGCTTGTTATTCAGGCGCATCCTTATGCTTGCCGTATTTGGAATTGTGCTCGTTGCTACAAGCTGCAAATTATTCAACAAGAAAGAACCTCTTACTGCACTTACATCAACTACAGGGCTGAGGTTCGCCCAGGTAACATATCCGGTTCATGATATCCGCATGGTGTTAGATTCTGCTAATTCTGATCATTTTGTGTTTCAATATATTTCGCCAACAGGCGACTATCAAGATCCTTTTACCCTGGTATCTTATGCAAGAGATTCAACAGATGCGTTTATTGACACAATAGGTTTTAATCTACATCGGGCAGACAGCAGCTTTGCAACCTTCAGCGGCCAATTCTTACTGGGAAATTTAAAAATATTCCGTTCCACCTTTGATTCTTTATTAACAACTGCGACAGGGCAGATGATAAACGATGGCTTCATACTTTTTACACCACAATTTGATAGTGGTAATGGATACATATTTTATAGTCTTGAGGTAAAAAATTCAACTATTTCAAAAGACTCTACCCTGATAAGCAAGGCTGCTGTAAGGCCCTGCCCACCGGCGCCAAATTGTCTTAAAAAGCCCGGACCATAATTGCCAGGATATTGCACAGTGCAATTACATAACTTTAAAAGGTGTATTCACTCTTTTTATATTGAAAACACTTTGGTTATTTTGCCGCATACAATCTCCCGGACACTTGCTTTTGAAAGCCAATTACCAATGAAGTACCAATGCGATAGTTATGTATAGGTAAAAACTTTTTCTGCTTTTAATATTTAACCCCAAGGAATAAATCATTTGTTATGCATTATCCAAAGAAGCATTTTTCCCGCACTTCATCAGGAAAGAACATTTTCATTTCAACGAGTTTGGTTTTTATTCTCTTTATTATGAGTTGTCATCCTGCACTAAAATTTGCAAGTGTAAAATATGACGCGGCCGCCATCAATCAATTGCTCGATTCAACGAAGATGGATTATCTCACGATTCAATATAACTCTTCAAATGGCGATAGTTATAAAAATTCTTTTACATTAATTTCTTACGCAAGAGATTCTTCCGGTGGTTTTATCGGTGGCGCTTACAACTTAAATGCCGCTGAAGAGCGAACGCCAAAAACATTTAAGAGCAAGATGATCTTAGGAACATTAAGTGTTGCAAGAGATAGTATAATAGCTGTGCTTACCTCCAAAACAACAGGTAAAAGATTAATCGACTTCGGCTACCTGCTGTTTACACCGAAGCTTGACAAGGACTACCACTATATTTACTACGACATTACAGTTGCAGGAAATATCTTACAGGGCATGGCTTTTTCTTCTTATGCGGCACGGCCTTGCCCTCCCGCAACAAATTGCATAGGCCATCCGAAAAAATAATAACAGTAGAAATTGTCTGAAATACTTTATAATCTTATTGATTGGGCTGAAGTCTGGGCATTGATAATCCCGTTGGTGTTTATATTTCCTGCAGGCAAATTAAAAAGATGGCAAAAGCCGGTAGTGATCTATTTAATCCTGGCATTTTTTCTCAATCTGATTGCAACGCTTATAGCAGACAGCAACTTGATCCCTTTATCAATTCCGTGGAAAAACAATATCATTTTTTATAACCTTCATTCTGTTATACGATTTATTTGCTTTAGCTATTTTTTCATTTGTATACCACAGCAACCTTATAGTAAGATAAAAAAGCTGATTCCAATTGTGTATATCCTTTTCTTAATTATTGATGTAACTTTTTTTGAAAACTTTTTCGACTCTCATAAGATTGCAGCTAATCTTTTTACAGGCGAAGCATTTTTACTGCTAGTTTATTGTCTCTTGTTTTATTTATCAAAACTGAAAACTGATAATGACGAAATAATTTGGGGCCCGGAGATCTATGTAGTCACGGGACTAAGCATTTTTGTGGTAACAAACTTCTTTCTTTATCTATTCTATGATGCCATGCTGGCTGAAAGTTTAGCTCTCGCAAACAATATCTGGACAGTTCATAATGTTGCTTATATTCTTTTCTGTGTGCTTATTGCAAAAGCGTTTTCGAAAGCAAGAAGAAGATTTGGGAATAATAGTATTCCGAAGGTGAGTTCATAATTTTTAATGATACACTCGCCCAATTACTCACCCCAAATTGTTACTATAAGATTTCTTCTGTGTATGGCATTGCGATGCTCACAAAGATAAATACCCTGCCAGGTACCCAATGCAAATTTTCCATTTACAACAGGTATTGTCACAGAGCTTCCCAACAGCGATGCTTTCAGGTGCGCAGGCATATCATCAGGCCCTTCCTCATCGTGCAGGTAATTGAGATCATTTTCAGGAACAGCTTTATTAAAAAAGGTTTCGAAATCTTTTCTTACATCCGGGGATGCATCTTCATTTAGTGTAAGCGAAGCCGAAGTGTGTTGAATAAATACATGACAAATGCCCTTTTTAATTTCTCTAACCTCCGGCACAACTTGCATTACCTCATCCGTTATAAGATGGAATCCCCGTCTCCGTTCCTTTAGTTGTATAGAGTGCTGATATATTTTCATGATGATAGATATAATTAAATCCCGACCTTATCTCTGACAACAACTAAATCCGTAAGGTTCACCGTTATTGGTATCGAGCCAACCTGGACAATTGCTTTTTTCCCCCGAATGTTATTCACAATTCCTACCTGCTTGTTAGAAATCATCTTTACCTTATCACCTTCTTTCACTGGCTCTGAAGTCTCTGTGTACTTCAAGTCGATCTTCTTTTGTTGTCTCGCAACGCTTTGTTTTTCTTTTTGCCCAAAGAGGAGCGACTGCATCATTTTAATCAGTTTACTTTTATCATCAGTTTTTCTCCATTCAATTAAAATTGATTTTAACTTCCGTTCCATATCCTTCAGGTAGGCAAGCTTTTCCTCACTTATTTTATTTTGCTCCTTCAGCAACTCGACCTGTTGCAGGTGCTTTTCTTTGTTTATAACCTGTTCCATTTCCTTTTTAAGCCTTTCATTTTCTTTCAGAAGTTTTTCAAGATTTTTACTATCCGCCTGCACTTGCTGCAAATCCTGTTCGGTGCGGTTCAACAATTTATCAAGGCTGAAATGATTATCATCAACGAGCTGTTTTGCTTTATTAATCAATGAGGGAGAAAGACCAATGCGTTCTGCAATTGAAAAGGTATATGAGCTACCGGGCTTTCCGATTATAAGGCTGTACAATGGCTTGAGATTTTTTTCGTCAAAGGCCATTGCGCCGTTGACAATGCCTTGTACTTTATTAGCCATCACTTTCAGGTTTAGGTAATGCGTTGTTACTATACCAATGGAATGTTTCTTCCCAAGCTCTTCCATAATTACTTCAGCAAAGGCACCTCCCAGGTTGGGATCACTTCCGCTCCCTAATTCGTCAATAAAAAACAACGTTTTGCCGTTGGCATTTTCCATGAAGTATTTCATATTCATAAGGTGCGATGAGTAAGTGCTCAATTCAAACTCAAGGCTCTGCGTATCTCCGATGTGTATCATCAGCTGCCTGAATATTCCGAACTCACTTTCACCGCTACACGAAACCAATAGGCCGCTTTGCAGCATCATTTGCAGGAGGCCGGCAGTCTTAAGCGTTACCGTTTTACCGCCGGCGTTAGGTCCACTTATTACAAGTATGCGTTGTTTATCATCGAGGGTAAGATTTACCGGTATTGTTGGTTTGCTTTGCCTTTCATTATACATGTATAGGAGAGGATGACATGCATTCACCAATTTTACATAAGCCTTGTCATGAAGCCCGGGAAGGTTTCCATTATATTCCAGGGCAAATTTTGCCTTGGCTCTTATAAAGTCATACTCACCAAATATACTGTGCCACGTATCAAGCAACGGCTGATACATTCTCAGGTGAGCCGTAAGAGTATGGAGTATTTTATATACTTCTTTACGCTCTTCGTTCTCCAGGGAATAAATTTCGTTATTGAGATTTGTCGTTTCTTCAGGTTCTATAAAGGTGGTTCTGCGGCTATCGCTTTCCCCATGCAAAATACCTTTCACCATTCTTTTCTGTTCTGCAAAAACAGCAAGAACCCTCCTGCCGTTTATGAAGCTTTCTTCAATATCAGCCAGGTAACCAAGTTTGTTCATACGACTTACAATACGATCAAACATCCTGCGCAGTTCACCTCTCTTCCTGAAGAGGGCCATCCGTATTCTTCTAAGTTCTTCCGAGGCATTATCTTTTACATTTCCATCTTCATCCAATACTTCATCAATAAGTTCGATCACTTTTCTTTCAAAATATGTATTGCTGATTACTATTGCCAAAAAAGGATAGGCAATTTTTCTTTCATTATCGAACCATCTGAAAACCTTTTGTACGGCAACTGAAAGTTTTCTGATCAAAAGAAACTGACTTCCCGAAAGCATCGAGCCCTCAATACTTAAAAGCTGTAATTCTTTTGCCAAATTAAAAACTTCATCATCGGGAAAATGGAGATGATTCTGCAGTAGCAATTTGTATTCATGTGTTTGCTGCAACTCAGGTTCAATAAATTCTTTACGGGTATGGATTCTAAGTGCCAACGATTTTTGTTTGGCGAACTCAGTGCGGCAATGGGCTGATAATAAAGATTGTACTTTATCAAATTCCAGTTGTTGTACGGCGGAAGAAGGAAACAATTTCATGGATGAATAACAGTGCTTTCAAATTTAAAGCAAAAGTAAGTATTGCATCACCGGCACTGCATGAAGTTCCCAACGTTATCTCTCATTTACCTTCAATTCTTTCCATCCCGTAGCTCCATCCTTTTCCCTGGTAAAGAGATAATTTGGAGATGCTACCAAAATTATTTCAGCCGTTGTATACACTTTACAACCTTCCATAAGATGTCCGCCAATGGTTACACCATTTTCGTCAGCAATCGTTATGTGAAGATGCAGACCAGAAGTTGACACAGTACCATTTACGTTTAAGATTTCAAAATAGCCATTACCTGCTGATGCCTTTTGCTGGTTTGCAAAGCGTATTGAATATGCTGTAAGGCTTCCAACACAACCTGCAATCCATCCGGCCTGTATTTCTTTATTCTTAACCAACTTCTCAATTGACTTTTTAAGATCATCTCCGGGCAGAAGCCTCGCAGCATATGAGATATCATTTTTTATTACCATAAAACTTAATTTATTAATGGCCCGCTGATTGTTAAATATAAATGCATTTACAAAATTAATATCCGGGCATCTTATCTTTGAATGACTTTTGCTGCAGCACTAAAAAAATAAAAATCACCTTATGAAATATCTTCTTACAATAATTTTTATAACAATTGTCTCGCTTTCTTATGGACAAAAGTTTACGATATCAGTGGATGCACAGCTCGCCATACCTGAAGGAGATTATAAGGAAGCTAACCCTGATGCCGGATACGGATTAAGGGCTAATTTTCTGTATAAGCCGAACAAGTCGCAGTTTTTGAAATTTGGACTTGAGTTAGGAATGCAGGAAAAAGGCCGTGCAACGCAATACTTTTCAGGATATGTAAATGGTTTTTATGATGAATTTAAAGTAAGCGCAACCAGTAATATTTTCTCTTTGATGTTTTTAACAAGAGTGCAGCCTCAGAACTTTGGGAAAGTAAAACCTTTTATTGATCTTACTGCCGGTTGGAATGTCTTCTTCTCAACAGTAAGTGTGGAGCGGCTTACGTATTACAGTGACTATAACTCATCGTATTCGAATTCATCAAAAGCCCATTGGGCATTTTCGTATGGCGCAGCTGGTGGTGTAGATATACCTTTAAGCAAAAGAGATGACCTAGGCCTTGAATTGAAAGTTGCTTACATAACAGGATCCAATACCACTTATCTTACGGATCCCTACATTAATAACGATGCGCAGGTATCTTTCATTGAAAAGAATTCACGTACTAATATGCTGATACCCCAGGCTGGATTACGAATTAATCTTTAGAAGCTTTCGGCGGCAAGCGGGGGACGAATAAGCCTGATTATTTTTAACCGGTTCAGCGCTTTCATCACAATAAAAGTTGAATCAAACTCATACCACTTTTTAGCAAAATTGGGATCATATCTTTTGAAGTGATGATTGTTTTGGAAAAGCTCTCCCATCATGATTATACCCCAGGGTGTAGTATTTTTTGAATGATCACCGTTATCAAAATTTGAATAGCCCATTTTATGCCCAAACCAATTTACAATAGCGCCTTGTATTGGCCCCATAATGAAATGTATGGGAAGTAAAAGGAACCACCAGTAATTGGGCGCAAAAACAATATAAAAGGTTGTGTATAATGCACCAAATACAATCCTTGTAATGGTGTGATGCCCAAACTTATCGAGCTTGTCCCACATAGGAATATATTCCTTTGTGAATTGCGGATCAGGCAAATTTTTACCAGTGTGAAATCCCCTGAAGATGATAACTGTGTTAATCATCATGTGCCAGATATCTTTGAAGAAATGCGGAGAGTGAGGATCCTTTTCTGTGTCGCTATATGTATGGTGCATACGATGCATAACGGCATAAGCCCTTGGCACAAGAAAAGAAGAGCCTTGTGTAAACCATGTCATAACATAAAAAGCCTTCTCCCATTTTTTTGAGGTGGTATACATCTGGTGAGAAGCAAAACGGTGCAGGAAAAATGAATGAAAAAACAAAGAGAAAAACCAATGGCAAAAAAAGAACAACAGGATAGCGATCATGAATGAAGAAAATTGAGTGTAGAATGTGACAATCTACGCTTAAATATTTGTAACGGATGCCATTAAACAAGGTTTAACTTATAAAAAAAATTAATCAAGCAATTTTACCTTCCTTAACTCGAGTAAATTTAGACTATTAGGCGTAAAGTTTTTTACATAAGGTTGTACAAGTCTTATAACCATATCATACCATAAAGGCACTACGGGCGCATCTTTCATCATTACCTGGTCTGCCTGCCTGTACAAAGAATATCTTATCGAATCATTCTTTTCCGATAATGCGGCCTCATATAATTTATCAAAAGAAGAATTCTTATAACGTGTATAATTAGGAGGTGCCGGGTTTTTTCCATAGAAAACACT
>JBDUEG010000132.1:0-8367 GCA_040002575.1 Ginsengibacter sp. | reverse complement strand
GAAATTGTTAAGGAAAGGAAAAATAGAAATTGCTTCAAGAAAATATTTTGCTAATAGATTGAAAATTTTATGCCAGAGTTGCATTTCTCTTAACGCTAAAGCCGATTGCTTGAAGTCTTTAACAAAAATAAAAATTTGCTGTTTAAAAATTTCCCTACATCTTTGCACTCACAAATGAAAATCAAAAACACATACAATAGCTGGTGGCACACAATCAACTGATTGTGCCGCATTGCTTTTATTTGTGTATAAAATAAATCTAACGCCCCGGCACCAAGCCGGGGCTTTTTTATGTTATGAAGAAAACAGAATTATCAACTTCGTCCAAAAAATTATTAGCAGATGTTTTTACACCTGTTGGTATATATCTCAGGCTGCGGGATCGGTTTAGAGATACCATTCTTCTTGAAAGCACCGACTTTCATGTGGGTGAGAACAGCTATTCACTTATTGGCATCAATGCAATCGCCGGCATTGAGATACGAAATATGACTGAGATTGAATACAAGTTCCCCGGAGAAGATCCAAAAAAAGTTCCGATTACTAATAACACCGATATCGCAGTAGAGATCTGGAATTTCATGCAAAATTTTAGTATAACTGATCCTGCTGACATGCCTGTAAATATGGCCCAGGGATTATTTGGATATACAACTTTTGACGCCGTTCAGTTTTATGAAAATATTAAGTTTAATCTATCATCATCTTCCTTTGGTAAACAAGAGGAGGCCATCCCTTTGGTGCGCTACCGTTTATACCAGTATGTGATAGCGATCAATCATTTCAAAGACGAATTATTTATTTGTGAAAACCACGTGCGGGGAATCGAAAGTGAAATTGACGTTGTTGAAAGTCTCATCAGAAGTAAAGATGTTCCGGCTTATCCTTTTGCCATCAAAGAAAATGAAACGTCATCTTTAACTGACGAAGAATATATAAGCCTTGTTGAAAAAGGAATTGCAGGATGCGCAAGAGGAGATGTATTCCAGGTAGTCTTAAGCCGTAAGTTTCAGCAAAAATTTTTAGGTGATGAATTCAATGTGTACAGAGCGTTGAGAAATATAAATCCCAGCCCGTATCTTTTTTATTTTGACTACGGCGATTACCGCCTTTTCGGAAGTAGCCCGGAAGCGCAATTAATCGTGAAAAATAATGTTGCGATAATGCATCCAATCGCAGGTACATTCAAGAGAACAGGTAACGATGTTACGGATGAAGCTCTTGCAGAAAAACTTTCAAAAGACGCGAAAGAAACCGCTGAACATACTATGCTTGTTGATCTTGCACGAAACGACCTGAGTCGAATGTGCAGCAATGTAGAGGTAACACGTTTTAGTGAAATTCAATACTTTTCACACGTTATTCACCTCGTGAGTGAAGTGAAGGGAAATGTGGAAAAAAATACAAATCCTTTTGAATTGCTCGGTGTTACATTTCCGGCAGGAACGTTAAGCGGCGCGCCAAAATACAAAGCGATGCAATTGATAAATGAATATGAAAATGATCCAAGAAGTTTTTATGGTGGCTGTATCGGCTTTGTGGGATTTAACGGAAATATTAATCATGCAATCATGATCAGGACATTTCTTAGTAAAGGCAATAATCTTATTTACAGGGCAGGAGCCGGCATTGTAGCAGTATCAAATCCTGAAAGCGAATTGCAGGAGGTAAACAACAAACTTAATGCACTGACCACAGCAATAAAATCAGCAGAAAAAATTTAAGAATGAAGATTTTGATATTCGATAATTATGATTCTTTTACATACAATCTCGTTCATGTGGTGGAAAAAATAATTCATGGCAGAGTGGATGTTTTTCGCAATGATAAAATAGCGCTTGAAAAAGTAAATGATTACGATAAAATTATTTTATCCCCCGGTCCCGGGCTTCCCAACGAGTCAGGATTATTGCTCCCGTTGATTAAAGAATATGCCTCCTCGAAATCAATACTTGGCGTATGTCTCGGGCACCAGGCCATAGGAGAGGTTTTTGGCGGCAGTCTTATAAATTTAAGTACTGTGTACCATGGCATAGCTACTGACATTGAGGTTAAGCAGGAACGAACTCTATCAGACAATGATGTGTTCACCGATCTTCCACAAACAATAGAAGTAGGACGGTATCATTCTTGGATCGTAAGTAAAGAAAACTTTCCTGCTGAATTGGAAATAACAGCAGAAGATGCAAAGGGATACATAATGGCATTGCGTCATAAAAATTATGATGTGCAAGGTGTACAATTTCATCCTGAGAGCGTATTGACTCCGTTGGGAGAAGCGATGATGAGGAATTGGCTGGTATGAAAACATCCCTTTCCATCGGAAGGATGGTTGGGGTGAGGCAAAAAAATTATATGAAAAAAATACTTCAATATTTATTTGAGCATAAAACGCTTGACAGGAATGCGGCAATGGAAGTATTAATAAATATTTCCAAAGGAACTTATTCTGATGCGGAAATGGCGTCCTTCACTACAGTGTATCTTATGCGAAGTATCACGATCCCTGAATTGCTGGGCTTTCGAGACGCATTAATCGAATTATGTATTCCTGTTAATTTGAATGGGCATAGTGTTGTAGATATCGTTGGAACCGGCGGTGATGGAAAAAATACTTTTAATATTTCTACGCTTAGCTGTTTTATCGTTGCAGGCGCAGGCGTAAAAGTTGCGAAGCATGGAAACTATGGAGCAACGTCTATCAGCGGCTCAAGTAATGTGATGGAATCGCATGGTTATAAATTTTCCGCAGACAATGAAAAATTAATTGATGAAGTTGAGAAAGCAAACATTTGTTTTATGCATGCGCCTCTATTTCACCCCGCTTTAAAAGTAGTCGCTCCCATAAGAAAGAATCTCGGTGTACGCACTTTCTTCAATATGCTCGGTCCAATGGTAAATCCTGCCTTGCCCGAAGTACAGGTGATAGGAGTTTATAATCTTGAAATGGCGAGAATATATTCTTACCTTCTTCAGCAGTCTTCCACAAAGTTTACAATTATTCACAGCCTTGAAGGTTACGACGAAATCTCGCTAACTGGTGATACGAAAGTAATTACCAATGAAGGCGAAAAAATATTGAGTGCAGAATATCTGGGCAAAAGAACCGTAAGTCCGGAGGACATTTATGGAGGTAATACAACAGAAGAAGCTTCAAAAATATTTTTAAAAATATTGAAAGGCGAAGCTACCTGGGCTCAAAATGCGGTGGTAATTGCAAACGCTGCGATGGCTTTACATGCGACTGGAAATTTTAATGATTACAACGAGTGTTATGAGATGGCGGTTAAAAGTCTTGAAAGCGGCAAAGCATATGAAACTTTTAAAACATTAATTGCTTTGCAGAAATGAATATTCTCGATAAAATAATTGAGCGCAAAAAGATCGAAGTTGAAAAAAATAAGATCAATCATCCAATTGCGGAATTAGAGCAAAGTCTTTTCTTTAGAAAGGAAACTTTATCTTTTAAAGAATTTCTATTGAGGGATGATAAGACAGGCATAATTGCAGAATTTAAAAAACGTTCACCTTCAAAAGGAATAATTAATAATACATCAACTGTCGAAGAGGTTACCGCTGCTTACGCAAAATATGGGGCAAGCGCAATTTCTATTCTTACGGATGAAGAATTTTTCAATGGTTCATTGGAAGATCTTTTAGCGGCAACTATAAATGAGGTGCCCTTACTAAGAAAAGATTTTATTATTGATGAATACCAATTAATAGAATCGAAAGCTTATGGTGCCGAAGTTATTTTATTGATTGCTGCATGCCTTACAAGAGGAGAGGTAAAATCGTTAGCGGGTATAGCAAAAAGTATTGGTTTAAATGTGTTATTGGAAATTCATAATGATGCTGAGCTGGGGCATATTTGTGATGATGTAGATGTTGTTGGTGTTAATAATCGCGATCTGAAAACTTTCGATGTGAACATTAACCGCTCTATAGAATTGGCAAAATCAATTCCTGGAAACAAGGTAAAGATTTCGGAAAGCGGTATCGATGATGTGGATACAATCCGTCTTTTAAAACAAAATGGGTTCAAAGGTTTCTTAATGGGAGAAAAATTTATGAAAGAAAAAGATCCTGGAAAAGCATTCCACGATTTTGTAAAAGAACTAGTTTAATAATTTAATAAATTCATGCCCTCTCTTTTGAGAGAGTGGTGGGTGAGGCAAAATATCATGAAAATTAAAGTGTGTGGAATTACGACGACAGGTCAATTGGAAGAGCTGAACAGGTTGGACATTGATTATGCAGGCCTTATCTTTTATGAAAGATCACCCCGCTATGTCTTAACCAAATTAAAGAGCAAAGAGGTTGCTTCATTAGAGTTGAAAACAAAAAAAGTCGGCGTCTTTGTAAATGCAAGCGAAGGTGAAATCATGACCCAGATCGAGCTCTATGAATTGGATGTGGTTCAGCTTCACGGAAATGAAACACCGACATTTTGCAATCATATAAGTAATCACGTAAAGGTTATAAAAGCTTTTAGAATCAACGAAGAAAATTCACATGTAGATTGGATGGTAAAGCCGTATGAAGAGTCTTGCGATTTTTATTTGTTCGATCACGGTTCGATGGGTATTTATGGAGGTACTGGCAAAAAGTTTAACTGGTCGTTACTTGAAAATGCCACAGTTGGGAAAAGTTTTTTCCTGAGCGGTGGCATACGGCTTGGGGATGCGGAGTCAATAAAAAATTTTAAGCATCCGTTCTTTTATGCAGTAGATATCAACAGCCAGTTTGAAGCGGAACCGGGCGTTAAGGATATAAATTTGGTAAAAGAATTTAAAGCATCAATCACTTAGTTTTTGAAACATAATTTTAAATCGAGGATTTTCTCTATCATTCTCTCCTTTGGAGAGAAATGTCCCTCTCCTTCGGAGAGGGGTTGGGGTGAGGCTTAAAAAATAATACAATGTGGCACGTAAACGAATATGGTTACTATGGCGATTTCGGCGGCGCATACATTCCCGAAATGCTTCATAACAATGTTCAAAATCTAAAGGAACATTACCTGGAGATTATCGGTGAAGAAACTTTTCAAAAAGATTTTAACTTATTACTTAAAGATTATGTGGGACGCCCTACACCGTTATACTTTGCAAAAAGATTAAGTGAAAAATATAAAGCTCAGATTTTTTTGAAGCGTGAAGACCTTTGCCACACCGGCGCTCATAAGATTAATAATACAGTCGGCCAGATTTTGTTAGCGCAAAGACTGGGCAAAAAAAGAATAATCGCAGAGACGGGCGCAGGACAGCATGGTGTAGCAACAGCAACTGTGTGCGCTTTGAAAGGCCTTGAGTGCATTGTTTACATGGGCGAAAAGGATATTGAACGGCAGGCACCTAACGTTGCAAGAATGAAGATGCTGGGTGCTACAGTGATACCTGCAACCAGCGGTAGTAAAACATTGAAAGACGCCACCAATGAAGCCATTCGTGATTGGATTAATAATCCTGTTGACACTTATTATTTGATAGGGAGTGTGGTTGGCCCGCACCCTTATCCCGATATGGTTGCCCGCTTTCAGAGCGTGATAAGCAAAGAAATTAAAAGCCAGCTTAAAGAAAAAACGGGAAGTGAATTGCCGGATTATGTGCTGGCTTGTGTGGGTGGCGGAAGCAATGCAGCGGGTGCTTTCTATCACTTTTTAGATGAAGAATCTGTAAAGTTGATTGCCGTTGAAGCGGCAGGACTGGGAATTAATAGTGGTATGAGTGCTGCTACCACACAACTTGGTACAAGAGGAATTTTGCATGGCAGTAAAAGCCTCGTGATGCAAACAGAAGATGGACAGGTGGTAGAGCCACACAGCATTTCAGCAGGATTGGATTATCCGGGCATTGGCCCGATGCATGCAAATTTATACATTCAAAAGAGAGCCGGGTTCATGAGTGCAACAGATGAGGAATCGCTTGAGGCCGCTTTTGAACTTGCAAAATTAGAAGGTATTATTCCTGCATTAGAATCTGCACATGCATTATATGTCTTAAATAAAATGCACTTTAAAAAAGACGAGGTCATTGTAGTAAACCTGAGTGGAAGAGGTGATAAGGATATGGCTACTTATATGAAAAAGATGGATGAAAATAAATACTAATCAATTCATTCGTGTAATTCGAGCATCAAATTCGTGTAATAAACATCAGTCAAGCATTTCGAAATAACAAATATCATGAACAGGATCGATGAACTATTCAAGCACAAGAAAAAGAATATTCTAAGCATTTATTTTACCGCCGGATTTCCTCAGGCAGATGCTACAGAAGAAATCCTCATTGCTTTGCAACAGAATGGCGCCGATTTAATTGAGATAGGAATACCCTATAGTGATCCGCTTGCAGATGGACCGGTTATACAGCAAAGCAGTATGGTTGCTATTAAAAACGGTATTACCATTAAAAAGATTTTTGAACAATTAAATGATCTTCATGATCATTCTCTTTTAGCCCCCAGGAATACTCCATTTATCCTTATGGGTTATCTCAATCCCGTGATGCAATATGGATTTAAAAAATTTTGCGAAGATGCTAAAGCATGCGGGGTCGATGGAATTATCTTACCCGATCTTCCTATATATGAGTTTGAAAAAGAATTTAGTGAGATATTTCAACAAAATAATTTAAAATTTATTTTTTTGATTACGCCTGAAACAAGTGAAGAACGAATAAGAAAAATTGATGTACTAAGTAATGGATTCATTTATGCGGTCTCTTCTTCTTCAATTACAGGCACAAACAAAAATATGGATGAGCAGGAAAGTTATTTTCAACGGCTCAAAAACCTGCACCTTAAAAATGAAATTCTTATTGGTTTTGGAATCAAAGACCATAGCACTTTTAACACAGCCTGCAAACATGCAGCAGGAGCAATTATTGGAACTGCCTATATAAAAGCAATTGAAAATTCAAAGAATATAGAAGCTGATACCAAAACATTTCTTAACTCAATTTTACAGCCGGAAGCCGTTCGTTAATTTCATTTCAGCAGAAAAAAAATTAAGTTTGTGGTCAATTTAAGCAAAAATGAAAAAAGCACTTATACTCCTTGTTCTAATTCCTGCGCTCGCATTTACACAATCAAAGAAAAAAACTGATAAGCAAACCGGGAATGGGTTTGTAATTACCGGCAATGTGACAGGCTTTGCAGATGGAACCACCGTATCATTTCTAAATGAGCAAACCAACCAGCCCGAAAAGCAAACAACGATTGAAAATGGAAAGTTCGTTGTAAAAGGTAAAATGAGTGAACCTGGCTTTAAAGGAATGGTATTTGGCGATCAGCCGCCGCTTGTGCCTTTATTTATTGATAATAATAATATTACTATCACAGGGAGTAAAAATAATATCGGAGAATTAGAAGTAAAGGGTTCCCCTTCACATGCGTTGTATGTTGAGTTTTCCGACGCTTTAAAACCGTATGATAAAGTGCTTGCATCCGGGGGAAGCATTGATGATAATGCATCTAAAGAAATTGAAAACATAAGTGCCGATTTTGTAAAGAAGCATCGCGATTCATATGTAGCACCATTAGCGATCATCCGCATGTTTCAAATGACACAAAAAGGAACGAAGGCTGACGAGCTATACAAGCTGCTTCCTTCGGAAGTGAAAACAAGTGGCCTTGGACAGTTCGCAAATCAGCAAATAGAAGAATCAAAAATTAATCCTATTGGTTCAACTATAAAAGATTTTTCTCAAAATGATACAACAGGCAAGCCAGTGGATATCTCTTCGCTTCGTGGTAAGTATGTATTGCTTGATTTTTGGGCAAGCTGGTGCAGGCCCTGCCGTATGGAAAATCCTAACGTAGTAGCGGCCTATAAAAAATATCATGATAAAAACTTTACCGTTCTCGGCATATCACTTGACCAGGCCAAACCGGCATGGTTAAACGCTATTCAAATGGATGGACTTACCTGGAATCATGTGAGCGATCTAAAAGGATGGAACAACCAGGTAGCTGCCCTTTTCCAGGTGCGCAGTATCCCTCAAAATCTACTAATCGATCCAAACGGAAAGATCGTTGCGAAAAATCTTCGTGGCGAAGTATTGGTAAGTAAGTTAGAAGAGTTGTTGAAATAAGATTCTCCCAAACCCTTCAGGGGGGGCTTTTATATCAATTATTAATTCACCTTTTAGCTTATTAGATCGTTAATTGGTAAATTTTTATTTTTACATCGTACATCAAACATCGTACATTTCTTTACATCATCAACTGCCTCCTATACAATTGCACTGCATTTTCCAAACCAAAATATAAAGCATCTGTAATCAATGCATGGCCAATGAAAACCTCAAGAAGGCCCGGAATGTTTTGAGAAAAATATTTGAGGTTTTGTAAATCCAAGTCATGACC
>JBDUEG010000131.1:0-8374 GCA_040002575.1 Ginsengibacter sp. | reverse complement strand
AAAATATAGAAATTGCTGAAAAGGCAAACGCAAATCTTTACTCCGATTATTAAGCCCGGTTTTATTTGAAGTAAGTTAGCCATGGTGTCAAGTCAACTTTATACTGTCGTGAAATGGTTGCCCACAAAGCCACTAAGAGCACAAAGAAAAATACTTTGTGGCCTCTTTGTCTCTGTGGGATATGCGACAAATTACGATTGACATAACACTAGCCGAATTAGCAATGTACTTACCTATATTTCTAATTCATTGCCTTCAGCAATCTTTTTAAGAGATTGCAAAACCGGATTTTCTTCTCCCTGCTGTTTTTCCTGTACTGCATTTGGTCTTGTGTCTTCTTGTAAAATTTCAACTTTTGTTGACTCGCCGCTCCTGGTTAAAATATAGCTCATAGTAAAATAATTCTCAGGTTTGTCTTCAAGGCCGGGCCTTGGTGCAAACAAACTATATCTTAATAAACTGTTAGGTCGTACTTCCAAAACTTTGCCCCACTGTTCAAATATTTTGTCTTCCCACTTTGTTGTAAACCTGATATCACTCCCGACTTTCCAATCAGTAACCAAATCGCTTCCATATTGCCATTGCTTTACAAGAGCAGCCTCAGTAAGTGCATTCCAGACTTTTTCGGCAGACGCTTGTATAACTATCATTGATATATTAACTGCCATAGCATTTATATAAATTTAGAAACAACAAATGTAAGTTTAGGATAGGAATAAGAAAACAGAAACAGTAATCTTAGAAGAGTGAGTATAAAATTCTATTTTCTAATATCTTGCATGGGATGCAAAAGAAGTTAATAGTTATTGGTGGAGGTGCCGCAGGGTTCTTCTGTGCAATAAACGCCGCGATAAAAAATCCCGGTCTTGACATAACAGTTATTGAAAAAACATCAAAGCTACTAGCGAAGGTAAGAGTAAGTGGAGGAGGGCGTTGCAATGTAACGCATGCATGTTTCAGCATCGCCGAAATGATAAAAAAATATCCACGTGGTGAAAAATTCCTAAGGCAATCCTTTCATCAGTTTTTTACAACAGATACAATCAATTGGTTTGAACAAAGAAATGTAAAATTAAAAACTGAAGACGATGGCAGGATGTTTCCTGAAAGTAATTCTTCAGAAACAATCATTAACTGCCTGCTTACAGAAACCAGGAAAGCGGCTATTAAAATTTTAATGAATACTGAAGTGATTGAAGTTCTAAAATTTCAAAGGAAAGATGAAAGTGGAAATGAAATAGCTATGCCTGGCTTTATATTGAAATGTAAAAGTGGAATTGAATTTAATGCGGATTTTATTTGTATTGCTTGTGGCGGCTATCATAAAGAGGAACAGTTTAATTGGCTTTCTAAATTGCAGCATTCTTTTGAACCGCCCGTTCCTTCTCTATTTACTTTTAATATACCGGGTAATCCTGTTGTCGAACTTATGGGTGTTACATTAAAAAATGTTTCTGTAAAAATAAACGGAACCAGGTATAAGCAGGAAGGCCCGTTGCTTATCACGCATTGGGGATTTAGCGGTCCTTGTATATTAAAACTTTCTGCCTTTGCAGCCAGAGATCTTTCAGCATTAAAGTATGATTTCTCAATTTCAATTAACTGGATTCCTCAATTGAATGAAAACCTTGTTTTAGAAAAATTGAAATTACTAAGACATGAATTGGCTTCACAAAAGATCAGTAGCAGAAATCCGTTTGATTTGCCTCAAAGATTTTGGAAATATCATTTGAAACTATGTGAAATAAATGAAGAAGTAAGATGGGCCGACCTGCCGGCAAAGCTTCAAAACCTCTTAGCGATTCAACTGTGCTCGCAGCAATTTCATGTGAAAGGGAAAACAACTTTTAAAGAAGAATTTGTAACAGCAGGTGGAATAAAATTGAATGAAGTAAATGCTGTTACTATGCAAAGTAAAATTGTACCTCAGTTATTTTTTGCAGGTGAAGTTTTAGATGTAGATGGAATTACGGGCGGCTTCAATTTTCAACACGCATGGACCAGCGGATGGGTTGCTGCGAATGAAATTGCTTCAATTTCAAAAAGAAAAAGCCAGCATAATGATTTATAATAAAATGATTAATAATAACACCGCCAGGAATAATAAGATTACTACGACGTAAAGACAAGAAGTTATTATTTTAGATTTGTCCATCCTGTGGCATTCTATGAGTAAGAAATTACTTATCCTTCACCATAATTATACCAGTTAGAAAGTAATGTTTAAATCAAAGCACTGTTGCTATTATTACTCATATCGGGACTTTAAAATATGATAATATAAGTTGTCAGGATGCTTCCATGAGGTGAAAACCATAAGGTTCAATTACCAGGTATTCGTTATCGCTTCCAATAGAATAATTTTCTTTACTCCAATGATCATGTAGATTTTTTGGAAGAAAGACGCTTTCCTTAAATGCAAACCATGTAAGAAATGCAGGGGTATTAGAGAAATTAAACAAACAAAATATTTGTTGATCTTTTGTATGTCTTATAAATCCTGCCACATGAATATTATGCTGCTTCATCCATATCAGGTTGCTTGTATCTTCAATCGCAGCTAACTTTCTACGAATCTTTAAAAGCTTTTTTGTGCCGGAAAAAATACGGTTTTCAATGGTGGCCGGTTCATCCCTTAATTTATTTTTATCCCAGTTTATTTTAGGGCGGTGCATCCAGCGGTTGTCGTAATATTTGCTCTCTTCGTTTAGATATTCCTGGTCATTTATATAGCCCACTTCATCGCCATAAAAAAGCATTGGTAATCCACCGATGAAGAAACTAATGGCCTGCATCATCATTATCTTTTTTATTGATAATTCTATTTGTAGTTCATCGTGTTCTTCAATGGCTTTTTGTAAACCACATAATGATGCCAGCGTGCCACTGATGCGTGCATCGCCGGTTTTAGGATTAAATGAGAACAATGCGCCCATAGAAGGCGAACCAATAAAATTACCTGAATAATAATTTTTTAAATATTGCCTGTGTTGATACGGATCATATCCTGCGGCTACTATCATTGCATCCTCATATCCAAGGCCAATATCATCATGACATCTCGTGTATGTAATCCATGAGGTACCATAAGGCTTTTGTAATAAAACATGCTGAGCCGCCAGCATTACTCTCGTATCGCCCGTGGCCAGTGCATCCCATTGCAACGCCATCTGAGTCGCGTTATAACAGAAATCACATTCACGTGCAGTAAATAATCCTTCTCCAAAGTATTTCATGATATGCCTTGGAGCCTGTATTGCTTCACCCAGCAAAGCCATCCCTGGCGTTGCTACCTGCACGCATAGCTTTATTAGTTGTAAAAGCTTATGCGCCTTTGGTAAATTGGTAGAAGTGGTGCCGGCTTCTTTCCAGATAAATGCAGGTGCATCTATGCGCAGGATATCAACACCGAGGTTTGCATAAAAAAATACTGTATCAAGCATCGCAATAAATACCGCAGGATTTGAATAATTAAGATCCCACTGATAGTTATGGAACACAGTCATTACCCATTTATTGCATTCCGGAACCCAGGTAAAATTGCCCGGCGCAGCAGTCGGAAAAATTTCTTTCATTGTTTTTTCAAAATCATCTGGAACGGTCCTGTCGTCATACATGTAAAAAAAATCCTGGTAATATTTTTCACCGGCTTTTGCCTTTAAAGCCCATTCATGCTGATTTGATGTATGGTTCAGAACTATATCTATCATCATGAAGAAGTTTTTCTTCAACAACTTCTTTTGCAGATGTTGAAGGTCCTTCACTGTTCCAAAACGTTTATCCACTTTTCTAAAATCAGATACTGCGTAGCCGCCATCGCTTTCGCCTTCGGGGCTTTCAAATAAAGGCATCAGGTGAAGTACATTTACTCCTAATTCTTCAAAGTAATCAAGCTTATCTTCCATGGCAGCAATGCTTCCGCAAAATCTATCAACATACAAACTCATACCTGCAAGCTTATTGCTGATGAACCAATTTCCATTTTCGGATTTTAATGCATCCCGTTTTTGTAATCTGCCGGACCGCCTTTTATGGGCGCTTGTTATTGTCTCAAGGAGTTCTTTAAAATTTTTTTTGCCATGTTCAAGTTCACCGTAGAGATCATTAAATAATGAATGAATGGCTGCGGCATTTGCAATTAACCTCGTGTAGAACAAATTGTCCTCACCGTTTGTTCCCAGTTTTTTCTTTATTGCAAATTTTGAAATTTCCTTATGAATTTTATCTTCGTACATACTATTGCGTTATTAATCAAAAATCTGGGCATTTAAATGTTTAAACGCTTCCATAGCGCCCATATACTCGCAGGTACGTGCGCCTGCTTTGTTAGCATTTATAATTATACTTTTCCATTCTTTTGTACTCATGGCTTCTGTCATTTGCAGTGAATAATTTCGCAGCTGATATAAAATTGCTCCTACAAATGCATCGCCAGCTCCTGTACTATCAATCGATTTTACCGCTATGGTTGGTACCATCGTTTGGGCTTTATTATGCATTAGTAAAGTACCTTCTTTTCCAAGGGTAATAGCGAACGTAGCGTTCGTGTTTTGAGATAGAATTTTCGCTGCATCATTTACCGAAGCGCTTCCAGTTAACAACATAGCTTCTTCATCACTTACTTTAAAAAAATGGCATGCTTTCATAAAATCCCATGACTGTTCAATGAAAGATGTGGTATCGGTTTTCCAGAGTAGTTGTCTATAGTTTGGATCAAAGCTTATGAACAGCTTTTTATCGAGCGCTGTTTGCAATAAACTTTTATAAGCATGTTGTAACGGCCCGGGTAAAAAAGCTGTCGCAGAGCCAAAATGTACTATTGAGCATTTATCAAAATCAATTCCGTCCAAATCCTTTTCACTAAGTTCACCGTCCGCACCGCGGTTAAAAACGAAATCCCGTTCACCATCTTTCATTAACGATACAAAAGCAAAAGTTGTAAAATGGTCCTTGTCTTGCACCATCCAGAGAGTCGATACACCAAAGTCTTTCATGGTATCAATTAACTGCTGCCCGAAAGGATCAGCACCTACTTTGGCAGAAAGCAAAACGTGACCTCCAAGAGCCGCAATTGCTGCTGCAACATTTGTCGGAGCTCCACCAGGTTTCTTTAAAAAATGTTCGCCGTTAGAAAGTGTTGAACCTGTATCAGTACATATCATATCAATAAGTGCCTCGCCCACGCATAGTATATTCATAACAAAAATTTAGTTGAAATTAATTAATGCGCTGCAGTTAGTATAGGTATATCTTCCGGAACGTCTGTCCCCGGCTTCAGGACCGAGGGTTTTATTAAAGTTGTGGCAAAGGCAGCCAGCAACAAAAACACACCTGCAAATGAAATTGCCTTACCAGGATCATTTCCCAGGAAGTGTTTTAAGACATATCCGAACGTAATATTTTGTAAGATCATTGGGATTACTATCATCATGTTGATGATGCCCATATAGACTCCATATCTTTCTTTCGGAATATCATTAACCACCATTAGGTAAGGTACTCCCATCATACTTGCCCACGCAACGCCAAAGCCTGTCATGGGTGCAAATAGCATGTATTTGTTTTCGATGTGTGGAAAGATTAACAAGCCTATGCCAGCCATCACCAGGCAAATTATGTGCACTAGTTTTGGCGTATACTTTTTGGCAAGTCCAACTAAAGCAAAGGCGGATAAAAAAGTGGCAACATTATACCATCCGTTTACTAATCCTGTCCACCCCACTGCTTCTTCGTATAGAGATTTGTTGAGTAAAGGAGTGGTATGCCATACAGATTGAGCAATGCTTTTAGAAGCGTTTTGCCAATAACAAAATAATGCATACCACTGAAACAGGTACACAAGTGCCAGTTGCCACATCACCCTGGGCATATCTTTTATAGCAGAAAAGATTTCAATAAATGGTTCGGCGATTCCTTTTTTTCCGGCTTTCAATGCAGCCAGTTCTTCAGCAGTTGGTGGAATTTCCGGAGTCTTATAAATTGACCAGCTTACAGAAGCGATAGAACAAATTGACCCCAAAAAAAATGAGCCAAAAACCCAGTATGGAATTTGCCCATGAGTACCGTGAATATGTTTTTGAAAAAAATATAATGATACATTGGCCAACGTAATTCCAAGCCCTGTAAAAAAGCTTTGGGATAAGAAACCGGTTGCATGCTGATCAGGCGGTAATTTGTCTGCAATGAATGCCTTGTACGGTTCCATAGCAGTATTGTTTGCCGCGTCTAATACCCATAATAATCCTACCGCCATCCATAGGGAACTGCTGAAAGGATAGAAAAATAATCCCAGGCTGCAGAATAAAGCACCGACAAAAAAGTAAGGTTTCCTACGACCGAATCTAGGTGACCATGTTTTGTCGCTTAGCGCACCAATTACGGGTTGAATTAATAGACCGGTTACCGGCCCCGCAAGATTTAATAATGGAATCTGGTCAGGACTGGCGCCTAAAAAATCATAAATAGGGTTTACGGCACTTTGTTGTAAGCCAAAGCTGTATTGAATTCCAAAAAACCCCACATTCATGTTTATAATTTGTGAGAATGAAAGCCGGGGTTTTAGAAATGAAAGTTTACTCATAAAAGTTAATCGTTACTAAATATAGAGATTTTTCATTCGCATCAAATATTCGTGTAATTAATATTTACAGAACGTGAAAGTGTCAAAGGAGTAGCGCCCATTTTTATCTTTACGCTTAAACATTTTATATAGAAGGTTTATGTTTAAGATAAAAACTACAAGACGGATAGATTAAAATAAACAGACAAGTTTCCTACCTTTCTGATGCAATAAAAAAAGAATGGAACAATATATTATCGGTTTAGACATTGGAACAGGCAGCACAAAAGCAGTTGCCATCAACTATTCAGGAGAAGTGATTGCTTCGTCCCAGTTTCACTATTCCGGTTTGGATGCACCGCAGGGTTATTCCGAGCAGGACCCTGAAATAATATGGAAGGCATTTCGAAATTGCCTCATTGATGTAACGAATATTTTAAAGCAGGTACCCTTTGCTGTTAGTTTCAGCAGTTGTATGCACAGTCTTATCATAATTGATAAAAATAATTTACCGCTTACCAACTTAATTACCTGGGCGGATACAAGAAGTGAGAAGATCGCCGAAGAAATCCGCCAGTCGGCAATGGCTGAGACTATCTACAGGCAAAGCGGCACGCCAATTCACTCTATGTCGCCTTTGTGCAAAATTATTTGGTTTTGCAGAAACGAGCCGAAGATTTTTACCGAGGCTTTTAAGTTTATTTCTATCAAAGAATTTATATGGTACAGGTTATTTGGCGTGTACGAAATTGATCAGTCAATTGCTTCTGCTACCGGGTTGTTCAACATCGAAACAAGCCTTTGGAATCAACCATCTTTACAATTGTGTGGTATAAATGTGGAGAAACTATCTGCTATAGTGCCTACCAATTTCATGCGGACAAATGTGATTCCAGAAAGAGCCAAGGAACTAAAGATTGCGGTAGTGACTACTTTTTGTATTGGCGCCAGTGACGGATGCCTGGCCAACATTGGCAGCTTAGCTGTAGAAAAAGGTGTTGCTGCTTTGACCATCGGAACGAGTGCCGCCGTAAGAATTGCGCACAGTTCACCAGTATTTAATTTCGGGGCAATGATCTTTAACTATGTGCTGGAAGGCGGCACTTTTATTTGCGGCACCCCTGTCAATAATGGTGGAAATGTATTGGAATGGATGATGAAGAATTTTCTTGAAAACATCAACCCGGTTGAGAAAGACTATCTCCAGTTTTTTAATAAAGTTGCCAATACAGAAGCAGGTTGCAAAGGATTAATATTTCTGCCTTACCTGTATGGCGAGCGTGCGCCTGTGTGGGATGAAAAGGCGAGTGCCGTATTTTTTGGAATCAAATCATTTCATACGCAATCGCATTTTTCAAGAGCGGCCATAGAAGGCGTTTGCTACGCTTTAAAAAATATCATTGAAATAATAGAAGCGTCCACAGGCGCTATTACCCAACTTAATGTAAGTGGCGGATTTATTCATTCTGATGTATGGGTACAAATATTGGCAGATTTAACAGGAAAAAAGATTTGCATCATACAGGCAGAAGATGCTTCATCGTATGGAGCCGCCATGCTCTGCATGAAAGCCATGAACATCATTGAAAATTATCAATCTCTCAAACCGGCAGATGAAGTTATCATTAAGCCCATTGAAGAAAATGTTGTTGCGCATGATAAATATTACCCGGTCTTTAAAAAGCTATATGGGGATCTGAAGGACTCTATGCATACTGTGAATGAAATAAAAAATAGAGCAGATTGAATTTGCCATCTGTCATCCGTTAACATGAAGAATCATTTGATAATTTAAAAAGATCTGTGTCTCAAAAG
>JBDUEG010000130.1:0-8392 GCA_040002575.1 Ginsengibacter sp. | reverse complement strand
ATAGTTCTTTACCGATTGCTCTTCCGGGAATAGAAAGCGCATCCATCACATCATGTTTTGTTATTCGTCCGTTGGAACCTGTAGGTGTCACCTTTGTTAGATCTACTTTTTTATCAGCCAAAATTGCTGCTGCGACAGGCGTGGCTTTTAGATCCTTATTTTGATCATGCGTAGCTGTCACTTTCTCTTGAGAAGAACTTTCCTTTTTTGAAGAAGCGTCTTTTGGTTCAATTGCAGCTTCATGTTTCTGTTCCTTGTTTTCCGGAGCGCTAATTTTTTCAGCTGCTACTGGCTTCGCAGCTTTCTCATCAATAGTGCAAGCAACATCTCCCACTTTTAATGTATCATTTTCTTTAGCCACCGTATGAAGAATTCCTTGTTGTTCGGCATTAATTTCAAATGTTGCTTTTTCACTTTCCAACTCGGCAATCACTTCGTCCCGATCAACCCAATCGCCATCCTTTTTAATCCATTTAGTTAAGGTCACTTCATTAATACTTTCCCCAACAGAAGGAACTTTGATTTCTATAGACATTAATTATTTTTAAGATTTACAAACCTAAGCTAAAATGAGAAATGCACAAAAGCAGAGTATAGGCTAAGGTCAAACATGAAAGAATTGAAACATTTGTAAGCGTTCACAGGGTATCTGATAAATTTTTCCCTTAATTTGCATCGAAATAAACTGCGTAATAATTCATTCCTGCCACCTGATAATTACAAAAAACCAAACATTCAAAATAAACTACATTGAGTAAAATTAAATTTTTGTATTTTTTGGATATCAAATCAAATTTTATGATACGAACAGTTACTTATTTTTTAACGGCAATAGGTATATTATCTACGCATACTCTACAGGCCCAACTGACTGTAAATGGTGCCCAGCTCTTCATCCAATCAGGGGCTACCATAACTGTACAGGGAGATGTAACTGGCAACAGCGATATATTAGGGCCCGGTAAAATCTTATTGCAAGGTAGCGCTAACCAGAATGTAAATATGAATGGATTCACCATTCCTGTGCTCGAAATTGACAATGCTGCCGGAGCCACTCTTACAGGCAATACGAGAGTTGGAACAAGCCTCACTTTTACAAATGGCAAAATCAAAACAGCCAATTTTAATCTGACACTTTCAAATGTGGCAACCTTTTCAGGAGCAGGTACAAGTAAGTTTATTGAAACTACCGGTACCGGGCAGGTGTTTAAAGAAATAACAGCAAATATTTCTTCAAACGAAATACCTGTCGGTGCAGGTACAAGCTACCGCCCGGCTTTTCTGACAACTTCCGGAACATATAGCAGCGCTAAAATAGGAGTTCGTGTTCTCGCCGTTGCAGATCCAAACAGACCTCCAAAACTTTCAGATTATATTACTGCCTATTGGCCTATCACAAAAACAGGAATTACCGGAACAGTTACTGTAGCAGGACAATACATTACGGGAGATATAACGACAGGGATAGAAGCAAATCTAAGAGGATACTATTTTAATGGTGGTGACTGGAGTTCGGCAAGCGAAACGCACAATAATGGTTCTAATCAGATTTCCATTCCCATTACTGCGGCCTCCGGAAGCGTTAGCGCATTAGATAAATTCGATCTTTTAAAAGCGCAAGTTTTTTTACAAGGAGCATATAATACTTCCACGGGAGTTATGAGTGATGCTCTGAGAACTCCTACCAATTTAATTCCACTTTCTGACCCTTATAGAACGGCTCCTTATAGTTCTGCGTTTACACATGTTGCAAATGCAGGGACTGAGGTAGTAGCAGGAAGTGTTTTTGGCAACCAGGCAGCTTCTAATGATAATATTGTTGATTGGGTATTCCTGGAACTAAGAAATACGACTATATCTCCTGGTAATACAGTGTTGCAGACAAGAAGTGCTTTGGTGCAACGTGATGGAGACATAGTAGACATTGATGGGGTGAGCCCTGTTACATTTAATAATGTGGCTTCGGCAAATTATGTGATCGCGGTAAGGCACAGAAACCATTTGGGTTTAAGTACAGATCCTTCCACATATAAGCCTGCTTTGGCGGAAACTAAATCAACCGCTAGCCTTGTTGATTTAACTACGCAAACAGATCCGAATCTTTATGGTACATCAGCTGCCTATAAAATTTCAAGTAACGGTAAGAATTTACTTTGGGGAGGAAACGCAAACTTGAATAACAAGTCCAGTTATATAAATCCAGGGAATGATAAGGATTATATTTTGAGCGTTGGATTAAATGGAGTTGCCGGTAATACTACTAGTGGATATAATGAATCCGACATAAACTTTACTAGAGCAGTAAATTATTTCAATCCGGGAAATGATAAAGATTTCCTCCTTTCAACTATATTAAATGGCTTAAGCACTACATCAAGAACTGAATCATTACCTCAATAAAATTTATGCAATGAAAAAATTTATAACTCTATTATTTGTATTTACTATAGCATCCTTGACTATATTTTCCCAAACATCGGGAAATTATATTTCTTCTACGATCACACAAGGCAGTCAGACAAATTCAATTTATATAACAATTCAAACTAACACTGATTTAGTAGGAGCAAAATTTTCTACGTTCGAGTTTTCAATAGGAGTTCTTGTAAGTGCTTCGCCCACTCCTACTGCTACTATTACTGCCCTTAATCCTAATATCTCCTATACTCAGACTAACTCTATTGAATCACAAAGCTCAAGCAGTTTTAATGTTTTTACATTTCTTGGTGATGGCTCCCAGGCCGCTGGAGCTGCAATGACTTATACAACTGGCACACCATACCAGGTTGCAGAAGTATTTTTTACCGGCGGTCCTATTACGCCCTCTAATGTCCGTGTTATGCAATTGCCAAATGGTGGTGGTAGTGGTAATGTATTCTTTTTTGTTACAGACAGGGGATTCGATGTAACCAATCAACCGGTTCAATTTTATTCCTCAATTCCTGCAAATGTGTCAAATGATGGAGCCGGATATACTGGATCATCCTATGTGACAACAACGGTAACAGCGCTGCCTATAAAACTTACAAATTTCTCAGCAAGTAAAAAAGACAAAGATGCTATTCTAAACTGGCAGATAGCAAACCAGGATGCCAATTCATCCTATTTCAATATTGAAAGAGGATTTACTGGAACCGACTTTAAGAGCATTGGAAGGGTTGATGTAAATCTTAATTCGGGCGCAACGGCAACTTATGCCTTTAACGATGTAAATATCGCAGCCGCTAAATCAAATGGCATTATTTATTATCGTCTCAAACTGGTTGATAAGGATAGCAAATTCAGCTACAGCCAGATAAGAAATGTTAAGCTTTCTAATAAAGGTTTTGGTGTAAATCTTTATCCAAACCCTGCAAAAGGATTCAGTAACGTGAGTATAGAACTAAGCACTGCAGCAAACATAACTTTAAGTATAACTGATGCGGCTGGTAGAATTGTGCAAAACATGGAGTTCGCAGGTTACAAAGGTTTGAATCAAAAGAAAATTGATCTCTCAAAGTTGGCCGGAGGATCCTATATGCTTAAGGTAAATACTGGAACTGAGGTTCAAACAGTGCCACTGATTAAAGAATAATTTATCCTACAGATTTGTATTTAGCCGGTGCGTGAGTACCGGCTTTTTTATATCCTGAAAATTATATGGTAAAGGCAGTGTTTATAATTTCTGCTTGCTCCTGCGCATGAATCTTTGAAAAGCCCGTTGCAGTGGCAGCGCTCGCCGGCCTGCTGATGATGCCATAATTCATTGAAGTAAGATTCATACGTAAAAAAGATGCAGCTCCCATGTTTAAAGGCTCTTCCTGCACCCAATACCAGATTGCTTTGCTGTATTTTTTATATAGCTGCATTAATTGCTTTTCAGGTAATGGATATATTTGTTCAATCCGTAAAATAGCCACATCAGCAATTTTGTCTTTTTCTCTTTTTTCTTCAAGATCAAAATAAATCTTTCCCGTACAGAATAAAACTTTAGTAATATTCGAGGAATCTTTTATAGAAGTATCATCTATAATTTCTTTAAACCCGCCGGAAGTAAATTCTTTTATATGACTATAACTTCCCGGGTGGCGAAGATTTGCCTTGGGTGAAAAATTTATTAATGGTTTTCTAAAGGGCCATGCTAATTGCCTTCTCAAAACATGGAACAGATTTGCGGCTGTAGTAACATTTGTAATAATAATGTTTAATTCGGCGCACATTTGCAGAAAGCGCTCCATACGGCCACTGCTATGCTCCGGACCTTGTCCTTCATATCCATGTGGTAGTAGCAAAACCAAACCATTCATTCTCCGCCATTTTTGCTCGGAGCATGTTATAAATTGATCAATTATAGATTGGGCTGTGTTAGCAAAATCCCCAAACTGAGCCTCCCAAAGCACCAATGCATTTGGATTTGCCATAGCATAACCATATTCAAAGCCCAGTACCGCATACTCACTTAAAAGAGAATTATAAATTCTGAATTGTCCCTGCTTCTCTGAGATATTGCTTAGCCGGTTATAAAACTCGTCAGTATTTTCATCGCGGAGTATCGAATGCCTGTGGCTGAAAGTTCCTCTTCTTATATCCTGCCCACTCATCCTGACATCTTTTTGCTCCAATAAAATGCTTGCGTAAGCAAGTAATTCGCCCGTCGCCCAGTCAAACTTGCTTTCCGTATCAAAGACTTTCACTTTGTCTTGAAGGATTTTTTGAACCTTTTTTAAAGGTTTAAATCCTTCAGGGAAATTCATAATTTTTTTAAACAGTTGTTCCACATTTTCTTTCGAGATTGCCGTTATAGGCGATGATTCAAAATCTTCAGGCGTCGCTTTCCGGAGACTTTGCCACCACATTTCCGGGGTTTGATATTTATAAGGAAGAGGATTTTGTTTTATATCATCAAGCCTTTCCTGTAGATCGCTCCAAAACTTTTTTTCCATCTCTTCCGCAAGTTCCGAAGTGCCTTCTTCCCCATGCAGCCTGAGCCATTTAATATAGACTTCACGGGGGTTGGGTTGTTTTTCAATCAAAGCATACAAACCAGGCTGAGTGAATTTTGGATCATCCCCTTCATTATGCCCATGTCGCCGATAACAAACCATATCAATAAAAATATCACTATTAAATTTTTGTCGATAGAGCATTGCCAGTTGAGAAACTTTTACAACGGCTTCAACATCATCTCCATTTACATGAAATACCGGGGCTTCAACAATGGAGGCAATAGAAGTGCAATAATCCGATGTTCGGGCATCATCGAAGTCTGTAGTAAACCCAATTTGATTATTGATAACAAAATGAAGAGTCCCTCCGGTATTGTAGCCTTTAAGGCCACTCATCTGCAACACTTCGTACACAATTCCCTGTCCGGCTAATGAAGAATCTCCATGAATTAATATAGGTAATATCTGATCGTAGTTGCTTTCATAAATCACGTCAGCTTTGCTTCTTGCGAAACCTATTACGACCGGGTCTACTGCTTCAAGATGCGATGGGTTAGGAGCAAGTTTTAAATGTATTTTGTTGCCGGCAGAAGTCTCCACTTCGCTGCTAAAGCCCATGTGATATTTTACATCACCGCTTCCCATAGTCGTATCGGGTAATACAGTTCCTTCAAATTCAGAAAATATTTGCTCATAGGTTTTACCGAGGATATTAGCAAGTATATTCAACCTGCCCCGATGAGCCATTCCAATTACAACTTCCTTTACACCATTGGCCGATGCCGTATTAAGAATTGCATCCAACGCAGCAATCGTGCTTTCGCCTCCCTCGAGTGAAAATCGTTTTTGCCCTATATATTTTGTATGAAGAAATTTTTCGAACATTACACCTTCATTCAATTTTTGCAAAATCCTTCTTTTCTGATCAAGAGGTATAGGCTCGATGATTATGTTTTCGGCTGCATTAATGATCCACTCTATTTTCTCGCTATCTTTTAGAGAATTAAATTCCACCCCAATAGATCCTGTATAGCATTTTTTTAAATGCCTGATAATATCTTCAAGTTTTACATTTCCTAATCCTGCAAATTTCCCCGATACATATTTTGTCTGCAAATCACTTTCATCCAGGCCGAAATATTTTAGATCAAGATTAGCATGCCTGTCTTTTCTTTCCCTAATAGGATTTGTTTTAGCGACCAGATGCCCTTTATTCCTATAGGCAAGAATTAGTTGGTAAACTGAAAACTCTTTATCGATTTGAATATCCTGAAGTGGCGCTGCAACATGGGATGTGCCATTGACTTTGCCATTTCCCTGAGAAATGGCAAAGTCAAAACCTTCAAAAAACTTTTTTAAATCTGAATCAACACTTGCGGGATCTTTGAGGAAATCGGTATACAAGTTTTCAATATAAGCAGGGTGCGAATTTGTGATGTAGGAAAAATCTTTCATAAATAATTAATCGTAAAGTGGTATTAGACATTGCAAATATCGGTTGTTTTTAGATCAGGAAACGGCTGATAAGTTTGAAATCGCATGATTACAAACAAATTGAACTAAATTAATTTACATGCGTTGCATTTTTGTAGTTTAAAATCCTATCTTCGCCCCCCAAAAAATTATTAATGGCCAACCATTCAGCAACAAAAAAAGATGTGCGTCAAAGTCGCAAACGTAATGAGCGTAATCGTTATCATGGAAAAACTACCCGTAATGCCATACGCGATTTGAAAACACTCGACACAAAAGCGGCAGCTTCAGAAAAGATGCCGGGGATTGCATCGATGATAGATAAGCTTGCTAAGCGCGGAATTATCCATAAAAATAAAGCGGCCAATTTAAAGAGTAAATTGACCAGGGGAATTCAATCTTTAGAAAAATAAAATACTAATACTGATGATTAGAGCCTGTTACAATGTAACGGGCTTTTTTGTAGCTTGACTGTAGCTAATGTTCATAGATAATTCATGATTTATCCAATAAGTCATCGTGTCTATCTTATAAAACACATTACAGAGTTTATTCTTTTTTAGAAAAGAAAAAAAGACTTAGTTTTGCAGCCCAAATTAAAATTATTACTCACAGCTATAACATACCTAGCAAAAAAAAAGTAAATGCAGAATTATGAATTGATGGTGATTTTTACCCCTGTACTTTCTGAAGAAGAATACAAAGCTGCTCAGAAAAAGTACGCTTCCTTCCTGACTGAGAATGAAGGCAAAATAGTGCATGAAAATGCATGGGGACTAAAATCACTGGCATATCCTATTCAGAAAAAAACTACAGGTTTATACTGGGTTTTGGAATATGAGGCGCCAACCGACTTCAATGAAAAGCTGAAGACTCAGCTCCTGCGTGACGAATCAGTTATTCGGCACATGTACACTGCACTCGATAAATACGCCATCGGGTACAACCAAAAAAAGAGAGGTGGCGTATCATCAGGAACTGAAAAAGCGGAGGTATTAAATGGCTAAAGCAAATGAAATAAAGTATTTAACAGCGATTAAAGCTGAGAAGCGTCCTAAAAAATACTGCCGGTTCAAAAAACTTGGTATCAGATATATCGATTATAAAGATGCTGACTTTTTAAAAAAATTTCTTAATGAGCAAGGAAAGCTTCTGCCGCGTCGCATTACCGGCAATTCACTTAAGTACCAACGTAAAGTAAGTGATGCTGTAAAAAAAGCTCGCCAAATGGCCATACTTCCCTATGTAACAGATCTTTTAAAATAAAAATCAAAGCCTTTTTAAAATACAGGTAACGGTTTAAATCTCTAAATATGCAGGTAATATTAGTACAGGACGTCAATAATTTAGGCGGTGCACACGAGCTGGTAAATGTAAAAAGTGGGTATGGACGAAACTTTCTTATCCCTTCCAAACTTGCTGTAGAAGCCAATCCCAGCAACCTTAAGCAACTTGAAGAGCGCAGAAAGCAACTTGCTAAAAAAGAAGAAAAGCTTCTCGCTGAAATAAACAGTGTAGTTACCGTTTTACAGGAATCGCCTTTAAGAATAGGTGCAAAAACTGGCACAAGTGGAAAAATATTCGGAAGTGTTACTTCTGTTCAATTAGCAAGGGCAATCCGTGAACAAAAGGGCTATGAAATTGACAGGCGCCGTATCCAAATAACCGATGATGTAAAAGAATTAGGAGCTTATAATGCAAAGATCGATTTTGGTAAAGGTCAGGAGATTGAAGTTAAGTTCGAGGTTATAGCTGAATAGTTTGCTTTTGAAATCGTTAGTTCGATCTTCTTTTCAATTAGTGGAAAATCCTGTTTAAAGACTTCCCCCATAAAAGCTAATCTTTATATTCACTTATAATTTTTTTGTTAATATAGTTTCAAAGAAATCGCTATCTTTATTTTTAATTAATGGGTTTAGTTTGTTTTCCATTAGGCTGATGTCTCTTTTTCCCGGTTTCTTCAGTTCATTGTAGCTACTAATTCATTAATGGAA
>JBDUEG010000129.1:0-8434 GCA_040002575.1 Ginsengibacter sp. | reverse complement strand
ATTGCTATAGGAAGCGCAAGGGTTACTAAGGTAGCACTTGCATAAACGAGGAATTTTAAGAGAGTAATTATGTCGAGGCCTTTGCCAACAAGATCATCTATATATTTCCATAGTATCTGCATCACGAACACAAAAAGTGTAATGAAAAATGTGGCTATGAAAGGCCAAAAAAAAGCTTTGAGAATAAGTTTGTCCAGTTTCTTAAACATGCAGTTGAAGTGAAGGCAGCATTATATTTTAAAGTCTTTGTTGTAAATTCCAGCCATGAGTGATGAGGCAAAAATACATCTTTCGAAATATGAAAGAGAGGTCGTAACTAATGCAGATTTGTTTTTAACTAAACAAGTAATCATTGGTAAAGTTTACTCTTTCTTTGGAAGTATGCATGAGATTTATAAATCAATTTGTATTACCGGGAATACACTTCCTAAAAAGTATCAAATAAAAAATGGCAAAATTTCAAAAGGAGAAAACTACCTGGGATTACCTTATGTAATACTTGATTATCCGGCAACCTTTGAGAGAGATAACATCTTTGCAATAAGAACGATGTTTTGGTGGGCAAATTTTTTCAGCGTCACACTTCATATCTCAGGCAAGGAAATGATGTCAAAGGTTAACATACCTGATTTTCTTTCACTAATCAAAGAAAAAGATTTCTTAGTATGTATTAACGAAGACGAATGGCAGCACAATTTCGAAAGATCCAATTATATCTCCACAAATGAAATGGACGAAATTCAATGGGATAAAGTCTGTAAGAAAAGCTTTATTAAAATTTCGAAGAAGATTGACCTAATTAAATGGAATGAAGCTCCAGGATTTCTTGAAAAATCTTACAGGGAATTAATTGAGTTAGTTAATGTCAGTTTCCCAGGCGATGAAAAAGCTCTTTAACCTGCGTTTCCCATAGCTGACTTTGGTCTTTAATTTCTTTTTTTTCTGCGAAGTCATTTATAACCAAAATGGTAAGATTGGTAACTTCTGATTTGTCAATACTAAATTCGAAATATTCATCTTTTGGAGAATTAAGCCAATGAAAACGAATTGATTTATTTTCTTCAGACGCCGTTACCTCAGCTTCTTCAGCAGAGCCATTCCATGCAAAACTGAATAAACCATCTTTATCCTCAACCTTGTCGGCGAACCATTCCTGCAGGCCAGTTGATGTTGAAAGAAATTCATATAAAATGACAGGTGAACATCTTACGGGGTACTCAAGAGTGTATTGTACTTTCTTACTCATCTTTTTTAATTAATCTATAGTGATATGTGCAATAATAGAAAATAATTCTACTAACGGGTCTAATTTATACTTTTATTTGGGAATAAATTATTTTTTCCTTTTTGATAAATGTATGCCCTGTGATAATAAAAACTATACCTTTTTTTGGCAGCATACTTAAAAGAATATAAATTACGTTAAGTACTTTAAGTTACCGCTAAGTACTAAACCAAACTTAGTAATGTTGTAACCCCCATAAAATACAGCTTATGAGTATGCGTCAACTCAAAATTTCTAAGTCTATTACTAACCGCGAAAGCGAAAGCCTCGAAAAATATTTACAGGAGATTGGTAAAGTTGATCTTATTACCCCGGAAGAAGAGGTGAAACTTGCGGTACGAATTAAACAAGGTGACCAGGAAGCACTCGATAAGCTTACGAAGGCGAATCTCCGCTTCGTTGTTTCTGTTGCAAAGCAATATCAGAACCAGGGCCTCACATTACCTGACCTTATTAATGAAGGAAATCTTGGTTTAATAAAAGCAGCGCAAAGATTTGATGAAACAAGGGGATTTAAATTTATCTCTTACGGAGTTTGGTGGATACGCCAAAGTATAATGCAGGCCCTTGCGGAGCAATCCAGGATTGTAAGGTTGCCTTTAAATAAAGTGGGTCTTACCAACCGCATTGCCAGGGCATTCTCTTACCTGGAACAGGAGTATGAACGTACACCTACAGCTGAAGAACTTGCATTTTTCCTTGACCTCGATACTGAGGAAGTGGCAGCAACTATGAATGTGGCAGCAAGGCACGTTAGCATGGACTCTCCGCTAAGTGATGGGGAAGAAAGTACCTTGATAGATGTAATGATCAACCTCAATGCAGATAGTGCCGATAAACAAATAATGTTTAAGGATTCTTTAAAACAAGAAATTCAGCGTTCATTGAGCGTACTCACTGAAAGACAAAAAGAGGTGATTTGTTTCTTTTATGGAATTGGAGTGGATCAGCCATTGAGCCTGGAGGATATAGGTTCGAGATTTTGTTTAACAAGAGAAAGAGTAAGACAAATAAAAGACAAGGCGCTAACAAAACTTCGCACAGCTTCACGATGTAATCTTCTTAAAGAATATATGGGCGTATAAGGCCTTCATTAATTTATATTCAGCGAACACAAGTCAATTGTGCTCGCTTTTTTTTGCCTAAAATTTTACTGCTGAAGGTTTACGCACATTACCAGATATCGCTGTAGCCTTTGTTATTTCTAAAATATATTTGCATATAACTATGGATAATTATTTTAAAATAGGCAGGCTGGCGGGTACATTTGGAATAAGCGGACAGGTGGTGCTTGAACATAGTTTAGGTAAAAAAACATCCCTTAAGGGACTTGAAAATATCTTTATCGAGCAGAGCGAGAATTCATTCCTTCCCTACTTTATTGAGTCTGCTAAAATAAAGAACGACAAAGAAGTTTACCTGAAGCTTGAGGGCATATCTTCAAAAGAGGCAGCACATCATTTGATAAAAAATTATGTCTGGTTAGTTGAGAAGGATTTTAAAAAACTGGCTGCGGTAGCAGCTCCCATCTCACTACTTGGCTACCTTGTGGTAAACGCTGAAGAGGAGATAGGAGAAGTAGTTGAAGTGATTGAGCAACCACACCAGGTACTTTGTAAAATTATTATTGATGGTAAAGAAGCACTACTTCCAGTTCATGATGATACATTAGAAAAGATTGACAAAAAAAACCGAAGATTATTTTTAAATCTTCCGGATGGATTGCTTGACCTTTATCGTGACGCCTGATTAACATCCTATAAATTCGCATACCCTTCTTATGCATGCTTCACAGGCAAATATCATCGCACATTTTGATCTTGATTCATTCTTTGCTTCCGTGGAACTTATAAGAGATCCATCATTAAAAGGAAAGGCTGTGATTGTGGGAGGAAGCGCAGAAAGAGGCATTGTAACTACCTGCAGCTACGAAGCAAGAAAATTTGGAGTACATTCAGCAATGCCAATGAAGACTGCAATGCGCTTATGTCCTCATGCAATAATCGTGAAAGGTAGCTATGCCGAATACGGAAAATATTCGAGGTGGGTTACACAGATTATTGCTTCCAAAGCGCCCCTTTTTGAAAAGGCTTCTATTGACGAGTTTTATGTTGACTTGAGTGGCATGGATGTATTTTTCGATCCATTAAGATGGACAACAGACCTTAGAAACCTTATCATATCTGAAACCGGGCTTCCCATTTCTTTTGGTATTGCTAAAAATAAAATGGTTGCTAAGATGGCAACGAATGAAGCAAAGCCAAACGGTTTCTTATATGTGCCGGTCGGTAAAGAGAAAGAATTTTTAGCTCCATTGGAGGTTAACAAAATCCCAGGGGTAGGAGATCAAACAACAGAAATATTAATCCACAATGGATTTAAACTGATCAGGGATATACATAATACAACAGCGAAAGCAATGGAGAAGCTTCTCGGTAAATGGGGATATGAATTATGGAATCGGTCGCAAGGCGTTCATAATTCAAGCATCTCTCTATATCATGAAGCAAAGTCTATTTCTACAGAGAATACATTTGAAGAGAATATAACAGAAGTTGAAACACTGATGAGAGAGACTGTTCGCATGACAGAAAAAATCGGGTTTGAACTTAGAAAAGATGGAAAGGTTACGGGATGTATTACCGTTAAAATCAGGTATCCTGATTTTGAAACAACATCACGTCAGGTAAGCATTCCTTATACAAGTGCAGATGATGAAATAATACCGGTGGCTAAAGACTTATTTCATAAACTATATAAGAAAGGGAAGCCTGTGCGTTTGCTCGGTGTAAGACTAAGCAACTTGTCCAACGATGCGATACAAACAAACATATTTGCAAATATTGAGAAAAAGAATACTCTTTATAAAGCGATTGACGATGTCAAGAATAGATTTGGGAAAAGCAGCGTGGTAAGAGCAGCAGGAAAATTAAATAGCCGCAAGAACAATATCCTGTAACGTTTTCCTTTCTAATATTTTTAAAGTAGCATCACGCGTTATAGTCATCATTTTTCTAAGCCCGCAATTCTCCTCATTGCAGTCTTCACACTTTTCATAAAAATTGAGGCTTACACAAGGCAATAAGGCAATAGGCCCGTTAATAACACGGATGACGGTCGCAAGGCTTATCTTCGCTGGTGAGATTCTTAGGCTATATCCACCGCCTTTCCCTTTTTTACTTTCCAAGAGATCCGCCTTCTTCAATTCATTAAGAATATTTTCAAGAAACTTTAGGGGTATCCTTTTTTCAGTTGAAATATTACTAATCAGCAAGGGCCCCTTTCCATAATTTTCTGCGAGGTAGCTAAGTGCCCTGAAAGCATATCTTGTTTTTTTTGACAGCATCTATTATACAAAATTATTGTACCTATAAGTCTTAAACCACACCTTCTAAAAATTATACAAACTTATAACAATATTCCCTACTAATTTGGTAGGTTGTTAATACCTTTGCCGGATTCTATACATTAAAAATTATTTTATGAGTTTACAACTAGGCGATAAAGCCCCTGATTTTACAGCCGAAACAACTGAAGGCAAAATTAATTTTTACGAGTACCTCGGCGATGGCTGGGGGGTTTTGTTTTCCCATCCTGCAGACTATACTCCTGTGTGTACTACAGAGTTGGGTAGAACTGCAGCTTTAAAAAAAGAATTTGAAAAACGCAATGTAAAAGTTCTTGCAGTGAGTGTTGACCCGTTAGATAAACACATGGGTTGGAGAAATGATATTAATGAAACACAAAATGTAAATGTGGATTTTCCTATCATAGCAGATGAAGATAAAACAGTTGCAAACCTTTATGGTATGCTGCATCCTAATGCTTCAGCTACTGCTACGGTGCGTTCATTGTTTATAATAGGGCCAGACAAAGCCGTGAAACTCATGATTGTATATCCTGCATCGACAGGTAGAAATTTTAACGAGGTATTGCGTGTAATTGATTCACTTCAATTAACTGCAAATTATAGTGTCGCTACGCCTGCAGACTGGAAGGAAGGTGAAGACGTAATCGTTGTGCCGGCCGTAAGTACAGAGGATGCGCAGAAAAAATTTCCTAAAGGTGTTAAGGTAATTAAGCCATACTTGCGTTATACACCGCAACCAAATTTATAAAGGATGAATTCGGATGGAGAATGGTCAAATAGGTTAAAGAAAGATATGAGTAGTTAATATTAAATTGAATAATTTGATGACCATTGATCAATGAAACTTTACATCGTACATCACACATCGTACATCATACATTGCATTCAAGATTTCCTGTTCTTTCTTAATTGCTGCAAAAATGCTTTCATATCTTTTGGAAGAGGAGCTTCAATAGCGTGATCATTTCCTCTCAAATCCCTGAAGTTTAATTTTTGTGAATGAAGTGCAAGCCGGTTCATTATAGGCCTTTCTTCTTCGTCATGTTGGCTTAACTTATATTTCTTTTTGAAAGAAGACAAGAGTATTGGTTTACCATCCCCATAAAGCGGATCACATATTATTGGCCGTCCTGCAAACTTCATGTGAACTCTTATCTGGTGCGTTCTCCCGCTGTGTATTTGAAATTGAACTAGTGAGTAAATACCATATTCTTCCAATACCCGGTAATCCGTAGTTGAAGCTTTGCCTTTTTTATTTACTGTCATTACCCCTTTTTGAAAGGGATGCTCTGCAATTGCTTCAGTGATGGATCCTTCTTTAATGCCAAGTGAGCCATGTATAATACCTAAATAAAATTTTTCAATCTTTCGCTGCTCAAATAATTGAGAAAGGTGCTTATGTGTTTCTTCGTTCTTTGCGAATAAAACGAGTCCGCTGGTATCGCGATCCAGCCGGTGAACAATAAAAATCTTTTCGTGCTCTTGTTGTAAATATTTATAAAGCGATAGTTGTGTATCGTCGTGGCGATCAGGAATCGTTAGCATCCCTGCAGCTTTATTCAAGGCAATAAAATCATTATTTTCCAAAATAATCTCAACGCCTTTCGTCTTCATATTCTTATTAATGATTTCCGTCCTCCTGCTTTTTCTTTATTGTTGAAACTCCGCTAATATTCTTTTGTTTGTTCATATATTTCAGCAGGCGAACCTCTTTTTCTTCGAGGTAACGCCATTTTCCGCGCTCCACATTTTTCTTAGTGAGGTTAGCATACATCACCCTGTCAAGGCCTTTAACATCATAACCTAAATGTTCAAAAATTCTGCGAACAATTCTATTTCGTCCACTGTGCAATTCTATACCGATTACAGATTTATCCTTACTGTCAGCATAGCCGAGTGCGTCTGCAAATATTTCGCCGTCGTCCAATTTAATGCCACTTAATATTTTTTCGAAATCAGCTTTGCTTAAGGGTTTGTCAAGTTTTGCTTCATACACTTTTTTTACATTGAAGCTGGGATGCGTTAGCTGCTGGGTAAGGTCGCCATCATTAGTTAGTAATAAAACACCGGAGGTATTTCTATCCAGTCTCCCCACAGGGTAGATACGCTGATCAGTTGCATTCTTCGTGAGCTGAAGAACGGTCTTTCTATTTTGAGGATCGTCGGTTGTTGTGATATAATCTTTTGGCTTATTCAGTAATATATACACAAGATTTTTTGTAACAAATAGTCTCTTTCCATTAAAATAAACTTCATCTTTTTCATTTACTTTAAATGCGGGTTGAGTAATCACTTTTTTGTTTACTGTTACTTTACCATCAATAATTAATGATACCGCATCACGCCTCGAGGTAACTCCACAATGGGCCAGGAATTTATTAAGCGGCATTTGAGAAATATCATTACTTTTTTTAAGGTCAGGCGCTGTTGAGCCAGGTAATGCTTGTTTTTTCTGCGGGTATTTTTGCCGTCTGTTCGGCGGGGGCGAATCATTAACCGTAGTATCAACTTTATCGCTAAATCCTTTATAACGCAGGGCCCTTTTTTCTTCGAAGCGTTTTTCAATTGCTGAAGCCCTTTCTTTTTTTTCAGATTTTTTTTCCTGTTTATGCTTTTCCTTTACTGCTGCGTTATTTTTTGGATTTATAAATTTCTGGAAGGGTTGCTGGCTCATATTAAAAGTTGCTGTTTTTCAACAGTAGTGATACCGAACACAGATTGCAAAATCTCTGTATTGTAGCCTGTGGTTTGTCGGCATAAAAAAGTAAAGGTAAATTAAAATAAACAGGTGAACCATCGCTGGTTCACCTGTAATTTTCAGAGGGAAATTATTTCTTATGATTTTTCAGTAATCTTATTTTTCATCCCGTGTTTCATCTCATGTGTTCTTTTGTTCCGCATCTCCTCTTTTTTCTGCAATTGCTCAGCAGTTAAAATTGTCTTGTCACTCTCATGAATTTGCTTTCTTAGATCCGTTAAATTTTTCTTTTTCTGCTCTTCTGTGTAAGTGTTATTTTCTTTAATTGCTTTCGCCTGCGATTTAAAATTTTCATGCTGCTGTTGTAACTTAGAAACCTGGTCGTCAGTAAGGTTTAGACTGGACTTCATCTGGCCCCTTTCCCCCTTCTTCATTTCGTGCCTTTTTTGCCTTTGATCTTTTGTCAGATCGGCCATCTTTGATTTCTGGTCAGAAGTGAGGATTGACTCAAATTTTGATCTCTGATCTTTTCTAAGTTGTTGCTTTTTGGATTGATAATCCTGCATGCTCAGGCTATTCTTACCTTCTTCTAATTGCTTATGCTGAGCTTTAAAATCTTCTTTCAAAGATTTAGCCTGTTGCTTCTGGGCATCAGATAAGTTTAGTTGTTTCATCATCATAGTTTTGTCGCTACGGTGATTTTTGCTTCCTCTTTTTTCATGATGAACTATGTTCGCATCATCGGTAGCATTTCTTTTTGTTTGCGCATTTGCTGATGCAGTTACGATTGTAAAAGCAGCGAATGCAATCAGGTATTTTTTCATGTTTATATTTTTAATTTGTTTGTGTATCATAGACAGAAACAAAATAAGCCGGTTTAATTCTCCGGTTTAATAAAGTGTTAAAGAAGATGAAGATTAATTTGAAACCGGGAGTTCCAAATTTTTATTTGCAAGTTGTCCGCAGGCGGCATCAATATCTTTTCCGCGACTGATTCTCAGTCGTACGTTCACGCGGTGCGCTGCAAGGTAATCCATGAATTTTTGCGTAGCATCTTTATCGGGCTTTTCAAAATTCGCTT
>JBDUEG010000128.1:0-8521 GCA_040002575.1 Ginsengibacter sp. | reverse complement strand
ATATTTATTTCCTTATCAAACACTGCATCTTCATCAGAATATAATTTTTTCCATTCATCAAGCCTGGCAATCCATTTTCCTCCAACCGGTGCAAACCGACGGTTCTTTATATATTCAAACGTAGTGTTATCAGGAGCAATCATACCACCTCTTGCTCCCATTTCGATACTCATATTGCAGATGGTCATCCTTGCTTCCATTGAAAGAGAACGAATAGTAGCGCCTGCGAATTCTACAAAGTAACCGGTAGCTCCGCTTGCTGATATCTTTGAAAGTATATACAGGATAATATCTTTAGAAACTACACCTTTGTTCAGTTGCCCGTCGATATTTATCCGCATTACTTTCGGCCTGCTTTGCAAAAGGCATTGTGTTGCAAAAACCATTTCAACTTCACTCGTACCAATTCCAAATGCAACGGATCCAAAAGCACCATGAGTTGAAGTGTGGCTATCTCCGCAAACTATGGTCATACCGGGTTGTGTAATTCCCAGCTCCGGGCCGATCACATGAACTATTCCCTGGAACGCATGGCCAAGACCATACAATTCAATGCCATGCTTACTGCAATTTTCTACGAGCTGATCAACCTGCAATCTTGAAAGCAAATCTCTTATAGGAAGTTCCTGATGTATCGTTGGCACGTTATGATCTGCAGTTGCCACAATTTTTTCAGGACGCAGTATTTTCAGTCCTCTTTTTTCTATACCGGCGAACGCCTGAGGACTCGTAACCTCATGAATAAAATGTTTGTCTATATATATTACATCAGGGCCTCCCGGAATTGTTTTTACCAGGTGCCTTTCCCATATCTTTTCAAATAATGTTTTTCCCATTTTCTTCCTTTAAAAAAAGCGGGGGACAATCCCCCACTCTATAAAACTAAACCGCATGAAAACTATGTTGTTAACAATCTCTTTTTCTCGTATGCTTTAGCAAGACCGGAAAGATCGGTATCCCCAATTTCTTTTTTTGTATCTGCAACTTCTAAAAAACGATCGTATAAATAATCAACATCGTTTCTATCAAACTGGTACCCGAGCTTCTGAAACCGGAATGCTAAAGCACTTCGGCCACTCCTTGCCGTGAGTACTATTTTGGAACTATCTGCGCCTACATCTTCGGGATTAATTGTTTCATAAGTAGAAGCATCTTTAAGGAAGCCGTCCTGGTGAATTCCGGAAGAATGTGAAAATGCATTACTACCCACAATGGCTTTATTTGGTTGTACCGGCATCCGCATAATATCAGATACTTTCCTGCTAATGGGATTCAATTGATGTGCTTTGATGTCAGTATAGCAATTAAGATCTTTATGCTGCTTAATTATCATTACAACTTCTTCAAGCGATGTATTACCTGCTCTTTCACCAAGGCCATTAATGGTACATTCAATTTGCCGTGCCCCATTAATTACACCTGAAATAGAATTTGCGGTTGCAAGTCCGAGATCGTTGTGGCAATGACATGATATAACCGCTTTACTAATATTGCTTACATTATTAATAAGGTATGCTATTTTCTCACCGTATTGATGAGGAAGGCAATAGCCTGTGGTATCAGGTATATTGACGGTAGTTGCGCCCGCACGTATGACAGCCTCAATTACTGTTGCCAGGTACTCGTTATCAGTCCGGCCTGCATCTTCGGCATAAAATTCTATATTATCAGTATAATTGCGTGCCCACTTTACACACTGAATCGCCCGCTCCAAAATATCTTCTCTTGTTGAATTAAATTTACTTTTTATGTGCGAATCCGATGTGCCGATACCTGTATGAATGCGTGGACGTTTTGCAAATTTTAAAGCCTCGCCTGCAACTTCAATATCTTTTTTTACTGCTCTTGTTAATGCACAAACTGTTGCTTCAGTAATGGCTTTTGATATCTCCTGAACAGAAGAAAAATCACCGGGACTTGATATCGGAAATCCTGCCTCTATGATATCTACACCGAGGTATTCAAGTTCCTTCGCAAGCTCTACTTTTTCTTTTGTATTAAGCTTACAACCTGGCACCTGTTCACCATCTCTTAATGTAGTATCGAAAATTAATATCTTATTCATAGTAATAATCTTTATGGGAGAACTTTAAATAAGCAAGCAATCTGCATTAATGTGTCTCCGAAAATAGCCTATAATACATCAATATTACTGGACAAAATAGCAGAAATTTACATCGCCGAAAGGAACGGTAATTTTGCAAGACCCCTTGCAGGACTGTTCTTCAGGATAAATGATTTACGATGCCCAACCGATCTACGGATGCCCTGTTTCAATTAATTCAATCTCTTCAAAAGTCAGAAAAGAGAAATTTTAAGCTTTATGTTCAAAGGAATACGTCAAACAACGATCTTAAAATCGTTCAGATGTTTGATGCAATTGACAAAATGAAAGAATATGATGATAAAGAATTACTCAATAAGACTACCTCAATAAAAAGAGAGCAGCTTTCAAATATGAAAGCGCACCTCTACAGGCAGATCCTTGCAAGTCTTCGCCTGCTTGAAAGCAATGAAAATATAGAAATACAGCTTCATGAACAGCTCGATCATGCATGGATACTTTACAATAAAGGTTTGTATTTGCAGAGCCTTAAAATTCTTGATAAAATAAAAGAAATAGCCAGGCCTAATAACCAGATAAGCACTCTTACAGAAGTTATCTTTTTAGAAAAAAAAATTGAGACCTTGTACATTACAAGAAGCATGCAGGACAGGGCAGATGCTTTGACTCTTGAGGCTGATAAAACAAATGAAACACTTTTTAGAATTACGAAATTATCGAACCTTGCTTTACAACTTTACAGTTGGTACATTAAGAACGGCCATGCAAGAAATGAAAACGATGAGAAGGAAATCGAAAGTTATTTTCATGAACACCTGATTAATGAGCTTAATCATCCTGATGGCTTTTACCAAAGTCTTTATTACAATCAAAGTTATTGCTGGTATGCGTTTATAAAGCAGGACTTTTTAATGTATTATCGCTATACACAGAAGTGGGTGGACCTTTATAGCCACCAGCCTTCAATGATTGAAGTAGAAACAGCAAACTACATTAAAGGCCTTCACAATTTATTAAATGCCCATTTTACTTTAAGAAATGTTACAGGTTTCAAAAAGACGTTGTTGTTATTCGAAAATTTTAGCGACTCAACTATTGTAAAGCAAAATTATAATAACAGGATACAGGTATTTGTGTATCTCTATACCTCGAAAATCAATCAGCATTTTTTAGAGGGAACTTTTAAAGAAGGGATAGAAATGGTTCCTGAAATAGTGCAACAATTAAAAGAGTATAGTTTATATCTTGATAATCACCGGGTGCTGGTATTCTATTATAAGATCGCATCACTTTATTTTGGTGCAGGTGATTTTGATACAGCCATAAATTACCTTAATAAAATAATCAACTGGAAGGTTGACTTAAGAAACGACCTGCAGTGCTACGCCAGACTGCTGCACCTGATAGCACATTATGAGATTGGTAATTTTCAATTGCTTGAATACCTTGTAAAATCTGTTTACAGGTTTATGGCGAAGTTGCAAAATCTTAGTTCCGTTGAAGAAGAGATGTTTAAGTTTTTAAGAAAAACGTTTTATTTAAGTGCAAAAAAATTAAAGCCTGAATTCGAAAAATTATTACACACCATCAAACAATTTGAGACAAGCAAATTTGAAACGAGGGCATTTTCTTACCTGGATATTATTTCATGGCTGGAAAGTAAGGTGAATGACAAACCTGTATACGAAATCATAAGAGAAAAGTACCTGAAGGGAAAAAGGTTTGTCGTAGCAGAAAAATGAACTTTCTTAAAATACTTCACTTGGGCATCATAAAAATCCACAAAAGTTAATCGTTCATGTTTTTTGAATTTTAGTATATTCAATTTCTATGAGTGAAAGTTCTCTTTTACAAGCCTATCGCGAACAACAAGGTGTATGGGATGAAATGTGTACAGGTGGCGAGGTAAGGCCGCCGTATAAAAATTTTGTTTCCATCATTGATAGTTTGCCACCTGTTGAAATGACCCATAAAGACGAGATGGCCAAGAAGCTTTTTATGAGCCAGGGAATTACGTTCACAGTTTATAGCAGCGGCGAAGGCATTGAAAAAATATTTCCATTTGATATAATTCCCCGCATTATTACGAGTGATGAATGGGCTTTAATAGAAGCAGGATTAAAGCAGCGCCTATCGGCACTAAATGTTTTTTTAAAAGACATTTATCACAAGCAATTCATTTTGCAGGATGGAATCATTCCACCACAACTCATTTATTCATGCCCCAACTTTTTAAGGGAAATGATGAATGTTGATGTGCCGCATGACATTTACACACATGTTTCCGGGGTAGATCTCATAAGAGATGAGGACGGAAAATTTTATGTGCTGGAAGATAACCTGCGTACGCCTTCAGGTGTTTCTTACATGCTTGAAAATCGAAGTATTACTTATAGGATTTTCCCGGATCTCATTCCTAAAAATAATGTGCGTACTGTAAAAGAATACCCGGATCTTTTGTACAAAAATTTGCTTGCTTTGGGTAACAGGCAAATAAGTAATCCTACTGTTGTACTCTTATCGCCGGGCATTTATAATTCTGCCTATTTTGAGCATACAACACTTGCAAGATTAATGGGCATTGAATTGGTGGAAGGAAGGGACCTGATAGTGGATAACAACCATGTGTTCATGAAAACCACAAGAGGGCTGCAGCAAGTCGACGTAATTTACCGCAGGGTCGATGATGAATTTATTGATCCGCTTGTTTTCCGGCCAGACAGTATCCTGGGCGTTCCCGGAATTTACTGGGCCTATCGTAAAGGAAATGTTGCCATTGTAAATGCAATGGGTAATGGTGTTGCAGATGATAAAGCTATTTACGCTTATGTGCCTGAAATGATTCGTTATTATTTAAATGAAGAGCCGATTTTAAAAAACGTACCCACCTACAGGCTTGCTGAAGATGACAGTAAAAAATATGTCTTCGAAAATATGAGCAATATGGTAATAAAGCGAACGAATGAATCCGGGGGTTATGGAATGCTAATGGGTAATACTGCCAGCGATGAGGAAATGCAAATATTCAAAGATGCCATTAACGCTGAGCCAAGAAATTTTATAGCGCAGCCTATCATTAGCCTTTCCTCAACGCCCTGTTATATCAACGGAATATTACAGCCTCGTCGTGTTGACTTACGTCCATTCGCCTTATATGGCCCCGATGGAATAAACATAGTTCCCGGCGGCCTTACACGGGTGGCGCTTAAAGAAGGCTCCATGATTGTAAACTCATCACAGGGCGGTGGAAGCAAGGATACATGGGTACTGGCAGGATAAAAGGATAATTATTTTTACGATAGCCCAATCAAATAAAACAACTTATTCAAAAAAAAATCTCAAAGCTCTCTCGTTATTTTTTTAAGCGATGCCTCGTTATAATCAATGTTTATAAACTTGTCTGTAACAATTCTTTTTTTATAAATAAAAACAGTGTTAATAATATCCGGTGCAGGATTTATATTATAAACGATCGCGGTTTTTTTATCAGTGGAAGATGGCACTAACGTAACAGCCACATTTCTTATATTCATCTGGCTTGTCCATGAAATTAGTTTCTTTATAGCCGCATTTTCATTTTCTGATTGTGGCTTCATATACACAAGAAAAACACGGAAATTTTTAAGGCCCCTTTTTTGAATTTCATTTTCAAGCATAAGTGTAAATGAACTGATTGTTGAAAGTGAGGAGTTGTTTATCCAGATCATAATGCCTTCACCATAACCATATTTGCACATAGGACATACCTTCTTTCCTGCATCCGCACCGGAAATGTGCAATGGGTCAAAGGCAGGACAGTTGCTTCCAACTTCCAATCCTGAGGAATACGCCGAAACATTTTCTTTGGGATAGCCTGGAATATTTAACCCAAGAATTATATCACGATGCCCCACAAGCATTCCATTTTCTTTATTAAGCTTTGTAATCCCCGTACCACCGTGCAGTGCCATGTTATTTTTGTATTCAGCGTTCACCAAAGAATCATCATCAAAAACATATTCATCAATCCAGTAGCTGCTTTTGCCTGTTTCTTTTATTATAGGATGTATATGGGCGGCGGCCTTTCGGCCTGGGTATGGTGCAGGGCGCAGTGTATAAAATTTATATTCACCCCTGGAATTAGTTTTCACCCAGCCTCTTATATATCCATGGCGCTTCCCCCACCCCACAGCATTTTCTTTTGGAGTATACTGCCCGGTTTGGTCTGTATGATAAATATATAAAACGACGCCGGGAGCCGGAGTTTTACCATCCCGCTTATATATGGTTCCGCCTATTTCCATTTTCGGCCCAAGCTCATTATAATCCGGAAGAGTTGAGACTGGCTCTAAGCCTTCAAAAGGCACGGGGCTCTCGTAAATTGCTTCGCAGCCTTCGCAGCTCCCACCAACCTTTATTTCATTTTTGTCAACTGGTAATTTTTGTTGCGGATTGGATTGGCCACAACTACTAAATGAAAAGGCCATCGCACTGAGCAGGAATGAAAGTATTGTTTTCATAGTTGATAATTTATGAGAACAAATATTTTTATTTTAAAAGCAAGATTCAAATTTTTTACACGAAATGTATTGAATGCACAACCAAAAGCATTTTACAATAAAACAGCATTTCATCCCGCAAACCATTCCTTTGATGTAAGCTATTTGCAAAAGGACTAATCACTAACTTTATTTGCAAATGCAAAACGCCTTTTTGATGCGGTATAAGCTGCATCACATTCTTTTCTGGATGATGGTCTTCGGGCTGTGGTATTACCTCAGGTACCAGGATTTTACCACCAATGCACTGGCGCTGAAAATTACCGCGGTGAAAGTGCTTGACCTCGCATTACTTGTTTACATCACCAATCTTTTTTTGATTCCCAAATTTCTATACAAGAAGCAGTATGTCATTTTTTCTATTATCTATTTAACGATGATTGCTGCCTCAACTTTTTGGAAAATAAATATTATTGGGAACATGATAATGAACCAGGATTTTAATATGTGGGACAATTTTAAAACACGCGTTTATGATAATTTTATCCCGCATGTTTTGCTCGTAAGCACAGGTGCCGCATATAAGATTCTTACGGATTACGCTAAGGCCCAAAGACACATAGCTGAAATGGCGAAGGAAAAAGCACAGGCAGAATTGAACTTTCTAAAGCAACAAATGAACCCGCATTTCCTTTTTAATTCTCTTAATTCCGTGTACTTTCTTATTGATAAAAAAAATGAAGAAGCAAGAAATGCACTCCATGGTTTTTCCGAAATGCTTCGTTACCAATTGTACGAATGCAATGGTGAAAAAATACCCGTAGAAAAAGAGATGTCTTATTTGAGTGACTATGTAAAACTTCAGCAATTGAGAAAGGGCGACAATTTTAAAATAACATTTAGTCAATCAGAAAGTATAAAAAACTTTTTGATTGAGCCCTTATTGCTTATTCCTTTTGTGGAAAATTCTTTTAAACATTTATCAAATTTTGACAGAGAAGTAAATGAAGTACAGATTGATGTAAGCCGTGTAAAAGACTCCATGATTATGAATGTAACTAATACAACTAACGGTAACGGTAAAACTGAAACTAACAGCGGAAGAATTGGCCTGGTAAATGTAAAACGCAGACTCGAATTGCTTTATCCCAGGAAACATACCTTAGAAATCAGTGAAGATAAAGGATGGTATAAAGTTCACCTGGAACTTCAGCTTAGCTGAGACAATTATAGATCATGAAGATAAATTGTATAATTATTGATGACGAACCATTGGCGTGCAAAGGGCTCAAGGAATATATTGATGAAATCGATTTTTTACATCTTGCCGGAACTTATGACAGTGCTCTTAAAGCAATGAATATTCCAAAAGAGCAAACGATTGATCTTATCTTTCTTGACATTGAGATGCCCGGGCTAAAGGGGCTTGAATTTTACAAGTCACTGCAACATCCGCCCCAGGTAATTTTTACAACTGCTTATCCTCAATATGCATTACAGGGCTTTGATGTGAATGCGCTCGACTACCTTGTAAAACCTATTTCCTTTGATCGTTTCGTAAAAGCTGCACTTAAAGCGAAAGAATATTTCGAGGTTCGCACCAAACAAATTTCAAACGAAGCAATAGAAGATGATGCCGGGTTCTTTTATGTAAAGACCGACAACAAAATTGAGAAGATTTTTTTGCGTGATATTTATTTTGCTGAGGCGTTGCAAAATTATGTATGCATTCATACAAAAGAAAGAAAGTATACAACCTATCTTACTTTTAAAAGCCTGGAAGAATATTTGCCCCCAAACAAATTTTTGAAAATCCATAAATCATTTATTGTTGCTATTTCTAAAGTTGATAGCATCGAGGCAGGGCATCTCAACCTTCTTAATCAGAAGCTTCCTGTGAGCAGGAACTTAAAAATCCAGGTAATGGAAATCTTAATGCAAAACAGGTATTTGAAGAGATAGGTTTGTAGGTGACAAA
>JBDUEG010000127.1:0-8722 GCA_040002575.1 Ginsengibacter sp. | reverse complement strand
TGAAAGAAAGCGCATCTACCGCAATGACTTACCTGCAGGCAAATGCAAAAAAATACGGGATAGACCCGGAACTTTTCACGAAAAAGAACGTGCATATCCACATACCTGAAGGAGCTGTTCCCAAAGACGGCCCCAGCGCAGGTATTACCTTAATGACGGCATTAGCCTCATCATTTACTGGCAGAAAAGTGAAGCCATACCTTGCCATGACGGGTGAAATTACTTTGAGAGGGCAGGTACTTCCGGTAGGAGGTATAAAGGAGAAGGTGCTGGCGGCCAAGCGCTCAGGACTAAGGGAACTTATTATGTGCGTACAAAACGAAAAGGACGTAAAAGAAATAAACCCCAACTTTATAAAAGGCCTGAAAGTAAATTATGTAAAAACCATGCAACAAGTGCTTGATTTGGCCTTGTCATAGAATTATTAAATTAAATGAAACCAGCCTTTACTTTTTTGCGTAACTATATTGTAAACAAAATCAACTAAGTTTTTTATGTTGGTTGTTTTAAGGGTTAAAGAGATTCCCTCCTGATTCCTCAGGAGGGAATATTTTTTTAAAGCTGATATTGATCCACGCAAAAGCGAACCAGGAACAATTCACCATTCTCTTTTATCTTCCTTAGCGTAAGTAATGTTTCGGCCAACTGTCTTTTATTTCTGTTTACCCGATTTACTCTTTATTTCTTAAACAATTTTTGAAAACGTAAAAACATGTAAAAGCCAGCCCAATAAGTATGAGGCCGTATGGCAGTTATGAAAAATTTACTGGCTATTTTATTTCAAGAGAAAGAAGACAATCATTTTCAATGTATGCTTCGAGTAAATCTCCTACCATGCATTCACCAACGCCGGCAGGTGTTCCGGTGAAAATAAGGTCACCTATATTTAAAGAAAAGTAATTAGATATATTTGAAATGATTTTGTCAATAGAAAAGATCATGGAATCTGAATTGCCTTTCTGAACAACTTCCTTGTTTTTGGCAAATGAGAAATTAATGTTTTTTGTAGTCTGCCCGGCAGCAATATCAATAAATTTTCCTACCGCCGCAGAGTTATCAAAAGATTTAGCCTTCTCCCAGGGAAGCCCTTTTTCCTTTAAAACGGTTTGTATATCCCTTGCCGTAAAATCAATACCTACACTGATGCCATTATAATAATTGGGAGAATGTTTCGCTTGTATATATTTCCCATTCTTACTGATACGCACTACCAACTCGCATTCAAAGTGTAACTCATTAGTAAACTCGGGATAATAAAATGGGGTGTGGTTTTGCACGAGCGCACTTTTCGGCTTCATGAAAATTACCGGTTCATCCGGTATCTCATTACCCAATTCCTTAGCGTGGTCTGCATAGTTCCTTCCGATACAAAAAATTTTCATACTTAAGCAGCTTTTATAAGGGTTTCAAGAGTTGATAGGCGAAAATATAGAAAACAAATTAAATATTTAAATTTTAACTTAACTACTGATTATTAGTAAAAGTAAGGTTGTTAAGTAAGCTCATGGTGCGATCAATTCCTATTGATGCAAAATTTTCTATCACCTCTATGCTTTTTTCAATTTTTAATTTTACAATCGGCATTTCTTCAGCATCCCATGTATTTAATACAAAATTCACCTGGTCACCTTTTTGAAAATTGTTTCCTATTCCAAATCTTAGCTTCGGATACACATCAGTGCCAATTATATTTTGAATATCCTTTAGCCCGTTATGGCCTGCGTCAGTCCCACTTTTGCGAAGCCGCAATTTATTTGCAGGCAAGGCGAGATCATCAACTAATGTAAGTGTATTTTGAAGATCTATTTTTTCCTTTTCCTGCCAATACTTAAAAGCTCTTCCACTTAGATTCATAAATGTTGTTGGCTTTATACAAATGAAAATTTTCCCCTTCCATTTTATCTCGGCAACTTCTGCCAACCTTGCGGAAGTAAACATACCTCCATGTTTTAAAATGAAAGCACTTACAATATCGTAACCAATGTTATGTCTTGTATGTGCGTATTCTCTTCCCGGATTGCCAAGGCCAACAATTAAATACTTCGACATGTAAACGAAGATAGGATGTAAAAATTGTTGCGATTAAATGCTGAGGATTTCCCGCAAGTGACGTTTGAAATGTAATTTAGAAGAGAAGTGTTTCCACAAAGGTGGTCACTAAATTCAGTCATGATTAAGATACTGCTGCAATTCAGCATCAGTTTTAATCAGCACGTCTCTTACCTTACTTCCCTGGTTAGGCCCTACGACGCCGGCAGCTTCTAACTGGTCCATCAATCTTCCTGCACGGTTATACCCAAGCTTCATGCGGCGTTGCAATAAAGAAGTGCTTCCGCTTTGACTTACAACTATAAGTTTGGCAGCGTCTTCAAAAAGCGGATCTCTATCTGTGGCGTCAAAGTCTTTGTTTTCAAATTCTTTTTCATCAACGTATTCAGGTAGCATAAATGCCTGCGTATAGCCTTGCTGATCTCCTATATAATCAGTAATCTTATCGACTTCCGGAGTATCCACAAACGCACATTGCAACCGGGTAAGCTCGCCATTATAGCTTATTAGCATATCTCCTTTCCCAATTAATTGTTCAGCACCGCCAATGTCAAGAATAGTGCGGCTATCAATTTTACTACTTACTTTAAAGGCAATGCGGGCAGGGAAATTTGCTTTGATTGTACCCGTAATTATATTCACTGAGGGGCGCTGAGTGGCAATGATGAGATGAATGCCTACGGCCCTTGCAAGCTGCGCCAGTCGGGCAATCGGCATTTCCACTTCTTTGCCTGCTGTCATTATAAGATCCGCGAACTCGTCTATTACCAAAACAATAAATGGCAGATACTGGTGGCCCTTTTCAGGGTTCAGTTTCCGGTTTACGAATTTTTCATTATACTCCTTTATGTTTCTTGTACCGGCTTCTTTAAGCAGATCATACCGGTTATCCATTTCAATACAAAGCGCATTGAGAGTATGAATTACTTTTTTCGTATCAGTAATAATTGCATCCTCCTCCCCAGGCAACTTTGCCAGGAAATGCTTTTCAATACTTGTATAAATGCTTAACTCAACTTTTTTCGGATCAATAAGAACAAATTTTAATTGAGATGGATGCTTTTTATACAACAAGGAAACCAGGATTGCATTTAACCCAACCGATTTACCCTGCCCTGTAGCACCGGCCATTAACAGGTGCGGCATAGAAGTAAGGTCAACAATAAAATTTTCATTGTCGATCTTTTTACCAATCGCTATCGGTAAGGAAAAATTATTGTTCTGAAATTTTTCGGAACTCAATAACGTCTTCATACTTACCACAGTCTTTTTCACATTAGGAACTTCAATTCCTATTGTACCTTTTCCGGGGATAGGTGCGATGATACGAATGCCAAGGGCTGCAAGGCTCAAAGCAATGTCATCTTCAAGGTTTTTTATCCTTGAAATCCGTACGCCTGGTGCAGGGACTATTTCGTACAAGGTAACCGTAGGGCCAACTGTTGCGGATATCTTTTGTATATCAATATCATAATTTTTGAGCGTATTTATGATTTGATTTTTGTTAGTTTCAAGTTCTGTTACATCCTGGATTATTTTTTCGCTTCCATGTGCTTCGAGCAGATCCAGCTGTGGAAATTTATAATTCCTGAGGTCAAGAATTGGATCGTAAGGTTGTTGCACTTTCGCTTTTGGAACGGGGATAATATTTTCCTCTTCAACTTTATTCGGATTCGTCTTTACCTCAAGCATCAGGTTGTTCGCTGCGTTCTTTTGCGTTTCGGGAAATATTATTCTATCCTGCTCCTTTGGTTCAGAGACATTATCCAAGGGCAATGTTTCTGACCCTTTCTCAAAAATCCTTAGATCATGATTTACGCCATTCTCTTCCTTCATCGGATTTGAAGTCAACGGAAAAAAATCTGAATCAGGAGCATCAATTTCAGAAGATTGCAATGCACTATCAGTATTTTTATTTTCGTCAGAAAAAACAGTGTTTTCATCGAACACTTTTTTCTTTTTGAAATTAAAAGAAGGATTAAATCTCCAGATAATATAGACGAACAGAGCCGTCAACAAAAGGGCTCCGGTTCCAACTCTGCCCAATACTTGTATCAGCCAGTTACTTGCCATGTCACCCGCTGCTCCACCCCATGGAAAGGGATGCCCGTACATAAAAAAAGATGCAGACACGCTTATTACAACAAGCCCTACAATTACATAACGTATGTTTCTGGTTAGTGAAAATATTTTTTTAGGAGAAAACAGGTTCACGCCCACTACAAGAAAAAAGGTACAAATTAAATAGGAAGCTACCCCGAACCCACATCTGAAAAAAAGATCAGAAAAATAAGCACCCGCGGTCCCCAGAAGATTTGCCATTGGCTCGGCATGATCTGGTAGTAAAATTTTGGCTCCCTTGAAAACTTTGGACTGATCTTCCTGCCACGTGAATAGATATGACGTGAATGCCACAAAAAGCAGGAATGCAATAAGAACAAAGATTGTCCCTGCTATTTTATGCGAACGCTCATCTTTAAGCAATTTTTTTACATCTACTTTTTCCTCTACGTCAGGTTTCAATTTTGAGGAATCAGCCTTTTTATTTTTACTATTTTTCTTTACAGTCGCCATTAATTGCAAATATAAATAATTGAGAAAACGCAGAGTTGTTATCTTATACAATCATGTAAGGATTATCCTTAAATAAGATTGCTATTATCCGGATTTAAGCAGTGCAACCTTACTAAGCATCAATACGCTTTGATTTGCTGGAAACTCCGAAGAGTAAACATAGCCAGCCGGCAATAAAGCAGATTCCACCAATGGGAGTAATTGCTCCAATCCAATCATAACCGGGCTTTACAGCCGCCTTTATAAAAGTGAGCATATATAATGAGCCGCTAAAAATAATAATTCCGGCGATAAATAATCGACCGGACCATTTTATAAATTTATTCTGAAATTCTTTGTATAAAATGCCTGAAAATAATAATGCAAATACGTGATAGAACTGGTAGCGAACACCTGTTTCAAAAATACTTACTGCATAGTCTGAAACACTTTCCTTAAGAGCATGTGCTGCAAAAGCGCCCAGAGCAACAGAAAGAGCGCCGATGAAAGCTGCAGCTTTGAGAAATCCTTTGTGCATGTTGAGATTAATTAAAAGTTAGTATTGAAATTGTTAGGGTTTTCGTATAAAAAAAGAAAGAGAACTTTCGTCTAAATCTTCTACGTTAAGAACGTGGTGTGCCTGCAAATAATAACGTTCCCTTTCTACTAATTTATTTTGAACAAAAGGTAACAATTCAGCGGGACTTAAGTTTTTGATTACAGGCCGGTGTGTGGTTTCATCAAAAAGACGCTTAACAATCAATTCAGGCTTTGATTTCAAATAAAAAACTTTACCCTGACTTTTCATCCATTCTATATTATCACAAAAGCAAGGAGTGCCGCCCCCGCATGCAAGCAAAAAATTATTATTGTCGTCAAATTTCTTTAAATGATAACTTTCCAATTCCCGGAATTTTTCTTCTCCTTCCGTTTCAAAAATATTGGTGATTTTAATCCCTGACCCTTCTTCAATCCTTTCATCAAGATCATAAAAAGGAATGCCTATTTTACTAGCCCAAATACGCCCCCAATGGGATTTTCCACTACCCATAAAACCGATAAGAAATATTTTAAATGGTGAGTTCCCTTTTTTATCCATACTTGTATCGGAAAGATTATTCATGCTCTAATTTCAGGAAGCACGATGGCTTTGTTGCACGGTTGAATTTAGAATGGCTGCAGTATAAATTAAACTATCATTTAAACGCATTCAAACCGGTTACATCCATACCCGTGATAAGCAGGTGAACATCGTGCGTTCCTTCGTAAGTGCTAACGCTCTCAATATTCATCATATGGCGCATTACAGAGTATTCACCAGTGATGCCCATTCCGCCGAGCATTTGCCTTGCCTCACGGGCAATGTTAGCCGCAATTTCACAAGAATTTCTTTTGGCCATACTTACTTGTTGAGGTGTTGCCTTCCCTTCATTCATTAAAACGCCTAACCGCCAATTGAGTAATTGTGCTTTTGTGATTTCTGTTATCATTTCAGCGAGTTTTTTTTGCTGCAGCTGAAATCCACCGATGGGTCTGCCGAACTGAATTCTTTCTTTCGAATATCGCAAGGCAGCATCATAACAATCCATCGCTGCACCAATTGTACCCCATGCTATACCATAACGGGCTTTCGTAAGGCAACTTAAGGGCCCCTTTAATCCTTTAATATTTGGCAGCATATTTTCTTTCGGAACCTTTACATTCGAAAATACCAATTCACCAGTTGCACTGGCACGAAGGCTCCATTTGCCATGAATTGTTGGTGTTGTAAAACCTTCCATACCACGTTCTACTATGAGGCCTTGTATTTCTCCATTTTCATTCTTAGCCCATACAACAGCAACTTGTGAAAAAGGTGCATTACTGATCCACATTTTGCTTCCGTTTAAAATAACGTGATCACCGGCATCCTTGAAGTTGGTAAGCATGCCACCCGGATCGCTTCCATGATCAGGCTCTGTAAGACCGAAGCAGCCAAGCCATTCACCACTTGCCAGCTTTGGTAAAAATTTTTTTCGTTGATCTTCGTTTCCGTAGGCATATATGGGGAACATTACTAGTGATCCCTGCACACTCGCAGTTGATCTTACTCCGCTATCACCTCTTTCAAGTTCCTGCATCATCAGGCCGTATGAAATATAGTCCAGGCCTCCTCCACCGTATTCGGGCGGAATGGTGGGACCAAAACAGCCAAGATCACCAAGTTGCTTTACAATCTGTTCCGGGAATTCAGCTCTTTGTGCATAGCTTTCAATGATGGGCGAAATTTCTTTTTTTACGTAATTTCTTACACTTTCTCTTATCAGTTTATGCTCATCTGTCAGCAACTCATCTACATTGAAATAATCCGGTGATTGAAAAAGGTCCTGGGCCATCGGTGTTAATAAGTTAATTGGTGATTAAAATTCTAGTTTAAAATTCAAAGATAAGCCATCATTTCTGATTGATATTGTTGGGCTATTCTCTTTGCTTCTTTGGCAAAATCTTCGTTTTTACCTGCATAAATTATTGCACGGGAAGCGTTTACTAAAAGCCCGCAATCTTTATTCATCCCACATTTTGAAACCTCTAAAAGGCTTCCCCCCTGGTATCCCACTCCGGGAATAAGCAAAAAGTTATCAGGTACTATTTGGCGGATAGATAACAGGTCGGCAGCCTTAGTTGCTCCGACAACAAACATGAGATTCTCCTTATTGCCCCAGCTACTTACTTTTTTTAAAACCGTTTCATACAAATAATTCTCCCCGGTTTTCAGTTGCTCAAAATCTTCACTTCCTATATTGCTTGTGAGGCCTAAAACTATTGTCCATTTATTTTTATACTCCAGGAATGGTTGTATGCTATCAGCGCCCATGTAGGGTGCAACCGTAACCGCATCAAAATTTAGCACTTCAAAAAAAGCTTTCGCGTATTGAGAAGATGTATTGCCAATGTCTCCACGCTTGGCGTCTGCAATTTTAAAGTGTGTTGATGGAATATAACTTACAGTTTGCTCCATAGCTTCCCATCCCTTTACACCATTCGCCTCATAAAAAGCCGTGTTTATTTTATAAGCAACGCACATATCTTTTGTTGCATCTATTATTTCTTTATTAAACTGGAAAATCGCATCACCAGCAGACTTAAGATGAACGGGAATCTGATCAATGCTTGTATCAAGACCAACGCAGAGGTAAGATTTTTTTTGACGAATATTATTGATCAATTGTTGTCTTGTCATATTTAATCTTAGTAGCGCTTTTGCATTTCTTTAGCAATTTCATGGGAGTCTTCATCGTTTCGGCCTTTAAGATTTCGGATAATACTTTGCCTGGTTAGCAAATTATGATTCTGACTAAGTTTAAAAACGTTCCCTATCTGTGAAACTTCAATGCTGAATCCGACAATTGCTTTTACCAATCTATCAACGTATTCCTTTGGCAAGTTATGAAAGGCCGCTTCACTTTCAGTCGTTTCATATTTATCCGTAATGGCTTCAATTATTTTTTTTGTTCCTTCTTCGTCGGTAAATTTTATTTTTCCTTTAGCATGTACATCTATGTAATTCCACGTAGAAGCCACCTCCTTTTTCTCATACCAAGATGCGCTTACATAACAATGCGGGCCGTTAAATATCACTAATACATTTTCATTTTCCGAAAATGCTTTATGATGATCTGTATTTTTCATCATGTGACCGGTTAACATTATTTGGTCACCTTCTTTTTTAATATCTAACGGCACGTGCGTGGCAACAGGGAAAGTTCCATCATAGCCGGCAATCACAGCAAATGAATTTTGGACCATGAAATCGAAAACTTTTCCTTCATCCTCCTCAGTAAAATATGATAGCTTGTACATTTAAGATTGTAAACTCTTTTAACCAGAAGTTTGTCGCGTTATTCCAACATAGCTTTTATGATACTCCCAAATCTATAAATATCTTCAAAGGTATTGTACAGCGGTGCAGGCGCAACTCTTATCACATTCGGTTCTCTCCAATCTACAATAACACTATTCTTCTTCAAAGATTCAAAAATCTCAGTTCCCTTTTCCAACATTAAAATAGAAACCTGGCAACCATGTTCCCATTCATTCCTGGGAGTAATTATTTCTATCATTTTTTTTGAAGAGGAAGTGT
>JBDUEG010000126.1:0-8727 GCA_040002575.1 Ginsengibacter sp. | reverse complement strand
CCTTTTTTCTTAGCCCAATCAGCGTTCCGCCAAAGCGTGGCATCAATAGCCAATTGGCTAAATGCGGAGACTCCAATCTTTCGTTCTATGGCAGGCCCTACAACAAAGGGTCCGATGCCAATTGCAAGCTCGCTTAGCTTCACTTCAGCGGTATGTAACGCTATAGCATAGTCACATGCCGCAGCGATACCAACACCACCGCCTACGCATTTGCCGTGTATACGTCCTATCACCAACTTGTGGCATTTACGTATACTATTTATGAGGTTTGCAAATCCTGAGAAAAAATGTAATCCTTCTTTTTCATTTTGAATTTCTGCAAGCTCATGAAAACTAGCCCCGGCGCAAAAAGCGCCTGAACCGGCACTCTGCAGTATTACTACCTTCGACTCATGTGTAGAAGCATAATGTATTTCCTGGGCCATCATTTCAAGAATCTTTCCAGGGAGTGAGTTACCCTGCGGGTGGAAAAATTCAATTGTGGTAATACCGTGTTCCGTGTGTGACTTTACGTAACCTTCCATTTTTTTAAGAGAATATATTAATTCAAAAATAATCTTACAAAGAGAAATTGATCGCACTTAAAGCAATTGCATTGCAAAGAGAAATGATCTTGAAAATAACTCTTCAAAAGCTTTGAGATACCTTACTTAACTAATCGACGATAAAGTTAAGCATTTGTCATACGGGATAATTTAGCTGAAATATTCGCGAGTCATGATTTTGTCTTTTTTGCAACCATTGTAAGTATGGTTGCCACTCCTATCACCGGCTCTTCTGTTTCGTCTAAAATTTCTACATACCATTTTACAATCCCCCTTGGGATATCACTTCCTTTTACAAAGGGCACATCCGGATTCTGCTCTTTCAAATCCTGCTCTATTTTTTCTTTGCAGGTGAACCGGATATAAATTTCATGGCCTGGGTAAACGGGCTTTGTAAACCTTAGCTCATCAATTCCGTAATTAAGAAGCACAGGATTTTTTTCATAGCTATCCACAAAAAGCCCCGCTGCTGCGCTTAAAATAAAATAACCGTGAGCTACTTGTTGGTCAAACATAGTTCCTTCAAAATCTGTGGTTTTAATGTGAGCATAGAAATGATCACCACTTAAGTCTGCAAACTTCTCAATGTCTTCGCTGGTAATAATTCTTTTTTCCGTTATCAATTGATCACCAATATGAAGCTCTTCAAAATGTTTTCTAAAAGGATGTCCTTGGGAATTATTTCCAGTCGCCTTAGGCTGATAAACGCTTGTGATCGCTGTGAGCATGTTAGGAGATCCTTGTACTGCTACTCTTTGCATATAATGTTTTACACCGCGTAAACCGCCCATCTCTTCCCCGCCTCCGGCCCGGCCCGGCCCGCCATGCACAAGTGATGGTAGCGGTGATCCATGGCCAGTGCTTTCTTTTGCACAATCCCTGTCAAGCACCAGTATTCTTCCATGATATGTTCCTGCACCCATGATATAATCTTTCGCAAATGTTTCGCTTGCTGTCACTACTGAGCTACATAATGAGCCTTTCCCTTTTTTAGAAAGAATAATCGCTTCGTCAATATCCCTGTAAGGCATGATGGTGCTTACGGGGCCGAACGCTTCGATAGTATGCACTTCTTCGGTTGCAAAGGGACGATCATTCAAGAGGAGAAGCGGGCTTAAGAAAGCACCTTTTTTTGCATCCGCATCAATAAGCTCTACGCTATCAAGACTGCCATAAATTATCTGAGAAGATGCAAGAAGCTTCTGAACTTGTTCCTTTACTTCCTTCCTTTGAGATTGTCCTGCAAGGGCGCCCATTTTTACTTTTTCATTTTCAGGGTTACCAATGAACGTTTCCGACAGTGACTTACTGATGGCCAGCCATACATCTTCCATTTTATTTTCGGGCGTAAAAATTCTTCGGATGGCTGTGCATTTCTGACCAGCCTTCGATGTCATTTCTTTTCTAACCTCTTTAATGAAAATATTCCATTCAGGCATGCCCGGTGATACATCATCTCCAAGCACGATACAATTCAATGAATCCGTTTCAAGAGTGAACGGAACATTCTGGCTGATAACATGCGGATTTGTTTTCAATAGTAATCCGGTGGATGCTGAACCAGTAAACGTAATAACATCTTGTGATGTTACGTGATCCAGTATATCGCCTGCGCTCCCACAAATAAGCTGCAGTGCGCCTTCTGGCAAAATGCCGGAAGAAATAATTTCTTTTACAACAGCTTCCGTAAGGTAAGATGTGATAGATGCGGGCTTTACAACTGCGGCTACGCCAGCCAGTAAGTTTACTGCAATTTTTTCAAGCATACCCCATACAGGAAAGTTAAATGCATTGATATGTATGGCAACTCCTTCTTTTGGCAAAAGCAAATGCTGGGCTGCAAAAGTACCGCCCTTGCTCAATCCGATGTGCTCGCCGTCCAGGGCAAAAACTTCGTTTGGCAGTTTTCTCCTCAAAGAAGCATTTGAAAAAAGGTTGCCAATCCCACCTTCGATATCTACCCAACTATCGGCCCGGGTTGCGCCGGTCTTATAGCTAAGGACATAAAATTTTTCTTTTTTATCAAATAAATGCATGGCAAGCGCTTTTAGCATTCGGCCTCTTTCATGGAAAGTCATTTTCCTGAGAGCCATGCTTCCCTTTATTCTTCCATACTCAAGAACCGATGCAAAGTCAAGTCCTTTCGTTGTTGCAAATGCAATTAACTCGCCATTCACTGCATTATATAATTCTTGGCCATCGCCGTCACCTTCGATCCATCTGCCTGCAACATAGTTGCCCAATTTGCGCATTTTTTTTTCTAAAATTAAGGGATAGTTATAGTAACAAATCTTCAATGAAAGACTTTAAACAAACATTTGCTTGTGTCCTTATGGTATTAATGGATCAACAATTCCGAAGGGTTATTGATATAAGAGTGAATAGATTACCGGATAATTAATCTATATGCTGTAAAGTCAGGCTGACGTTCATTTCACAATTCGTTGAAGGAATCTGTTGGTTTAATCCGAATTGATTGAGATTGCTTTTGATGTGTAGGTTATGTTATCAGCTATGATCTATTTTTTATTTTCTTCATTCTTAGATCGATTTCTTTAAATAGTGCTACAAATATTTCTTCAACTGTTCCTTCACCTTTTATCATTATCACCTTATTCGCCTTCCTGTAATACTCCGCCACCGGAGAAGTCTTTTTATTATACTCAATGATCCGTGCACGAATCACCTGTTCATTAATATCGTCAGTGCGGCCGCTTGTTTCACCCCGTTTTAACAGGCGCTTTACAAGCTCTTCTTCTGTAACGTCAAGTGCCAGCATTACATTTATAGAAGTGTGCTTCAGGTCAAGCAGGTTGTCTAATGCCTGTGCCTGTGCGGATGTTCTCGGGAAGCCATCAAATAAAAAACCATTTGCATCAGGGTTACTATCCAGGGCATGACTGATCATCCCGATAACTACTTCGTCTGGCACTAGCTGGCCTTTATCCATAAATTTTTTGGCCTCGATACCTAATGGAGCTTTACGTGAAATTTCACTCCTGAGAAGATCTCCCGTAGAAAGATGTTTCAAATTATATTTCGCAATCAACTTTTCTGATTGCGTACCCTTTCCACTACCTGGCGGGCCAAATAAAATTAGATTAAACATACTTTCTTAAAACAAATGTGAACGTCAAATATAATGGATGGTTCTTGAAATTCCTTAAGCAGTTATTTTATTATAAAAACTCAATATTGCAAAGCCGATACGCAACTTTGATACTTTCTAAAATGTGGCTGAGTTGCTTGTATTATGTTCTGCCGGTAAACGCTCTTCGCAAGAGGGCAACAATAAGCGTAAAGATTGCTGAGCCAATTATGGCCCAAATAATCGGAAAGGGCTTTCCGTCAATAGCGATTTCATAAAAATGTGGGAGTCCCATTTTACCGGCAACCCATAGCCCTATATACGCCCCTATAAAACCAACAATAATCGAAACAAGACAGCCGCCAAGATCGTAGCCTGCAATAGCCTGGCCAATACCGCCGCATATAGCTGCAATAAGTAAGAGAATTAAGAAGCCAAATAAAGTCATATCCTAAAATTTTACTTAAATATAAATTGAAGTTTTTAGATTGATATTAAATCCCATCTTAAATTTTAAGTTCTCCCTTATTCTGTCTTACTTAATTTTCGGGCTGCTTCTTTATCCAGGAACCAGTGAAGCTCTCCTTTACCAGGTTTTATAATCTGAGCTGGTAATATTTGAGGATTGTATTCTCCTTCTATGATACGCTGTAAAATTTCTGATTTATTTTTCCCTGTAACCATAAACACTATATGGGACGCTTTGTTAACTATAGAAGGCATCAATGTAATTCTATACATTTTTTGCTGCTCATTATAAGTTGGATTTACCCAATGCTCTGTCTCTTCAATGGCGGGGGAACCGGGGAAAAGCGATAAGGTGTGCCCATCCTCACCAACACCCAATATAATAAGATCAAAACTTCTTTCAGTGTTTGCAAAATATGTCTGCAAAACTTTTTCATAGTCCTTTGCGGCAAAAACAGGCTCAATGTCCACCCGTATTTTATGCACTTGTGCTGGAGAAATATCAATGTGGTTAATTAAATTATCAAAAGCAATTTTTGCATTGTTCCTGTCGTCATCAAAAGGAACCGCTCTTTCATCTCCCCAAAAAATATGAACTCTTTTCCAGTCAATTTTTTCCTGAAAGCTATCCGATACCAGCCTCTTATAAAGCATTTGCGGTGTTTCTCCACCAGACAGCGCCAATGTGAAAAACTCCTGCTCCTGTAACGTCTTGTTTATTAGATCTGCCATCCAGGAGGCAAGCTCTTCACTTAATTTTTCTTTGGAATCATAGATGTTGAAAGTCATTACGTTTTTTTCTTTTTCGTAGCTAATGTGGCCCAGTTATGTCCATCCCTGGCAATCAGGGCTTCCGCGTCTTCGGGTCCCCAGGAGTCGGGTGAATAGTTTGGAAAGTCGGTGGGCTTGCGTGACTTCCATACATCAAGAATAGGCATGACAACAGCCCAGGCTGCCTCTACCTGGTCAGCACGCATGAAGAGAGTGGCATCGCCTTCCATTACATCATATAAAAGGGTTTCATAGGCTTCGGGGTTTTCTCCATCATACTCGTCTTTATAATTGAAGATCATGTCCACAGGGTTTAATATCATGGCTTGCCCGGGGCGCTTGGATTGAAACCGAAGACATATATCCATTTCCGGTGAAATACTTATGGATAACCTGTTGGGACGCCACGTTTCTGCGGCCTCTTTTGGAAATGCAAAAGCAGGTGCGGGCTTAAACTGTATGGTAAGAGAAGTATTTTTTTCGTGAAGGTGCTTACCTGTTCGAACATAAAAAGGCACACCCTGCCAGCGCCAGTTGTCAATATAAAATTTGACTGCTGCGAAGGTCTCTGTATTTGAATTTGCATTTACGTCTTTTTCCTGCCTGTACCCCGGAACCTGTTCACCATGCATCCAGCCTTCACCATATTGCCCGCGTGCTGCGTATTCCTGCACCTGGTCTTTACTGATTTTGCGAAGCGCATGCAACACATCGGCTTTCTTATTTCTTATTTCATTTGCCTCAAAGGAAACCGGTGCCTCCATGCCGATCATACAGAGCAATTGCAATATATGATTCTGAATCATATCTATCAGTGCTCCGCTTGTTTCATAATACCCTCCGCGACCTTCAACCCCCACTGTTTCAGCTGCGGTTATTTGCACATAGTCAATATAGTTACGGTTCCATATTGGCTCAAATAAGGCATTGGCGAAGCGCAGGGCAAGTATATTTTGCACTGTTTCTTTACCCAGGTAATGATCAATGCGAAATATCTGGTCTTCGTCAAAATACTCGCTCAGCATTTTATTCATTTCTTTTGCACTTTCGAGATCATAGCCAAATGGTTTTTCCACTACAATTCTTGTGCATTTAATATCCTGGCAAAACTTCAGCTTACCTAAATTCTTAACTATATCAGGGACGAGCTGCGGCGCAACCGCCATATAGAAAATAATATTCGGACGAGAGCCATATTCGACCTCTTTATCTTTCGTAATTTTTTCAATCTTTTTGTATTCTTTTGCATCTTTCACATCCATTTGCACATAGCCCAGATGGCTTGAAAATTCTTTCCAGTTTTTATCCGTTCCTTTTCGTCTTGAAAAATTTTCGATTCCTTCTTTCAGATGTTTTTGATATTCCCCTTCAGCATATTCAGATCGGGCTACACCGATAATATCAAAGCTTGCCGGCATAGCATCATCCATAAAAAGATTAAATAGTGCAGGGTTCAATTTTCTATAATTGAGGTCGCCGCTACCACCAAAGATGAAAACAAGTGATGGTCCTAATTTTTTATAATCTAGCATTAGTTCAATTTGTATCTATTGGTTTAGTGGAAAGTGTTTCTGCAGAAGTTTCCCATTCACTATGGAAAATTCCTTCCTGGTCTATTCTCTGGTAGGTATGCGCACCAAAGAAATCTCTCTGAGCCTGTATCAGATTTGTTGGCAAATGACTTCTGCGGTATGCATTAAAATAATTCAGCGATGCCATAAGGCCTGCACAGGGAATATTATTAAGCGCTGCTATTGAAACAATTTTTTGAAGGCCATTAAGTTTTTGCAGCATTAACCCCGCGATCTTTTCATTGAGTAATAGGTTTCTCAGATTTTTATTTTCATAAGCTTCTTTAAAAAAATCAAGTAAGGCCGAGCGTATGATACATCCTCCTCTCCAAACACTTACTACTTCAGGAAGTGGTATGTCCATCTTTAATTCTTCCGAGGCTGCTGTAAGCAAAGCTAAACCCTGGGTATAACTTATGACTATTGAGAAAAAAAGTGCATCATGTAATAAGTTTTCAAATGCAGCGGCATCTTCGCTTATTTGCTCCTCACTGGTTTTGTAAAGCACTGCTGCTTGTTTACGTTCTTCGATAAGAGAGGATAAATTGCGCATCATTACGGCAGAATCAATAGTTGGTATAGGCATCGGTATGTTAAGACCTTCCTCGGATGTCCACTGGCCTGTACCTTTTGCACCAGCCTTATCAAGAATCATATCTACCAGGTAATTGTTTGTTTTCTTATCATCTTTCCTGTTAAAAATGACAGCTGTTATCTCAAGTAAAAAAGAATTCATTTCTCCGTCATTCCAGTCTTTGAATACCCGGTGTAATTGTTCGTTCGTATAACCTAATCCGTTATGTAAAAGATCGTAGCATTCACTGATCAATTGCATTATCGCATACTCTATTCCGTTATGTATCATTTTTACATAATGGCCCGCCGCATCTTTACCCAAATAACCTACGCAGGGTTCATCATTCACTTTTGCGGCTACTGCTTTTAGCATTGGTTCTACTAACTCATAGGCTTCTCTATCTCCTCCGGGCATAATGCTTGGCCCCTTGCGGGCTCCTTCTTCACCACCTGAAATTCCAATACCCATAAAGTGAAAGCCTTTCCCCTGCAGCAATTGAATCCTTTGAAGTGTATCAGTGTAATGCGAATTTCCGCCATCAATCACTATATCACCCTTTTCTAAAACAGGGAGAAGATCATGTATTACACTATCTACAGGAGCACCGGCAGGAACGAGCATCATAATTTTTCGCGGTACCTGCAACTGGTCTATCATCTCCTGGAGTCTATTTACTCCTTTCACTGTAGTCCCTTCTGAAGCGGACGATTCAAACATCTTTGTTTTATCAGGGTTTTTGTCATATCCTATAACAGCAAAGCCATGATCAGCCATATTCATTAGCAAATTGCTTCCCATTACTCCCAGGCCTACCATTCCAAAGTCATACTTTTTTTCTGGCATCTTTTTTTTTAAGAAGCAAAATTACTGAAATTGGCTTTGAGATTTGAAAGCCATAATATTGTCAGTTAAAACTAACTGGTGGAGCAATTCAAAGGCGAAATGACTTTTATAACTTAATAATTGTATTACATTTCCCGTAACATAGTATGTACTAACTTTAGGTCCATAATTGTATAAGATGAGTATAGCTGCGAGCAATCCTGTTGTTTTAACTGCAAAAGACTTTGCAACTGATCAGGAAGTACGTTGGTGTCCGGGATGTGGAGATTATTCTATCCTGGCGCAGGTACAAAAGATAATGCCTGGTTTAGGGATTCCAAAAGAAAATATTGTTATGATTTCGGGAATAGGCTGCAGCAGCAGGTTTCCGTATTACATGAATACCTATGGAATGCATAGCATACATGGAAGGGCAACTGCAATTGCCGGTGGGTTGAAGGCAAGCCGTCCGGAGCTAAGTGTATGGATTGTAACCGGTGATGGCGATTGCCTTAGCATTGGCGGTAATCATACAATTCATTTGCTGAGAAGAAATTTCGATGTAAATCTTTTGCTTTTCAACAATGAAATTTACGGCCTGACTAAGGGCCAGTATTCTCCGACAAGCGAACAGAAGAAAATTACGAAAAGCACCCCGATGGGAAGTATTGATCATCCGTTCAATCCGGCGGCCCTGGCTTTAGGAGCTGACGCATCGTTTGTGGCAAGGAGTATGGACCGCGATCCTAAGCATTTGCAGTCGATGATATTAAGGGCCCAGCAGCATAAGGGCTCGTCGTTTCTTGAAATTTATCAGAACTGTAATATTTTTAACGATGGTGCTTTCGAAGTTTTTACAGAAAAAAAATCAAAACCAGAAGAAGC
>JBDUEG010000125.1:0-8753 GCA_040002575.1 Ginsengibacter sp. | reverse complement strand
ATATACTTGAATAATATTTTGATATTTTTGTTAATACGGATCATGTAGCTTTGAACATATATACGTTCCGATTCTCTTCATTAAGTTCGTCATAGTTGGTTGATTCAAAAATAACCTTCAATTGCAGAAAAATTCAAAAATCATTTTAGGCATTGATCCCGGCTCTCTTGTAATGGGCTTTGGAGTGATAAAAGTTTCTGCCGAAGGCGTGTCATTAATAATTATGGATGTGCTCAAGCTTTCCTCAAATAAAAATGCTTATGAAAGATTACAACTTATACACTCAAAAGTGTGTGACCTTGTAAAAGTTTATAGAGCTCATGAACTTGCCATTGAAGCGCCGTTTTTTGGAAAGAATGTTCAGAGCATGTTGAAACTTGGCAGAGCACAGGGTGTAGCAATAGCCGCAGCCATACAAGCAGGCGTTCCGGTAACCGAGTATTCACCTCGTAAAATAAAGCAATCCATCACCGGAAATGGCAATGCTGACAAACTACAGGTATTGAAAATGCTTCAACGAATATTAAGTTTCGATGAAAGCCCAAAGTATTTTGATGCGACAGATGCTATCGCTGTGGCGGTATGCCATCATTTCCAGGGCAATTCTTTAGTGGATACTTCGTCAAAAAAATTGAATGGTTGGAAGGACTTTTTGGTTCAAAATCCCGGGCGTGTAAAGTAATTTATAAATTACAGGTTTCGCAAAATCTTCTCCTGAATTGTTTTCATTTCTTCACCAGATAGCTTTAATTTTTTTCTTGTAAAATTGATATCATCGGCATCATTGATGGGTATTAAATGCATGTGCGCATGCGGAACTTCAATGCCTATAACGCTCAGGCCACAACGATTACAATCAAAGCTTTTCTCAATGGCCCGGGCGATAGGTTTTGCAAAAGAAAAAATCTCTTTTAGAAAATCATCGGGAACATCAAAAAACTTATCAATTTCCAGCTTAGGTATTACAAGCGTGTGCCCTTTTACAAGCGGGTTGATATCAAGAAAGGCGAAAAACTTTTCGTCTTCTGCGATCTTATAAGAAGGAATTTCACCGGCAATTATCTTTGAAAAAATAGTCATTAAATTGTTTATTTATTATATGGGATTTAAAAAAGAAATTAAATGACTTCGCAGATATTTATAATACTGCTTATGCTATGCAGTTATGTTTTCTATTTTAAATTTGATCATTCCTGCAGGCACCTTAATTTCTGCAATCTCGCCCACAGATTTCCCCAGCAGACCATTTCCGATAGGGGACGACGCGGATATTTTTTGCAGCTTAAGGTCCGCTTCTTTTTCTGATACAATCTGGTAAGTAACCTGCTTTTTTGTGGATAAGTTGGTTAGCGTCACTTTTGTAAGTATAGAGACTTTACTAGTATCGATTTCATTTTCATCAACGATTCGTGCTGTTGCAATTATTCCTTCAAGTTGCTTTATTTTAGCTTCCAGTAATCCTTGCGCTTCTTTCGCAGCGTCGTATTCAGCATTTTCTTTTAAGTCACCCTTTTCACGAGCTTCTCCGATAGCCTTAGATGCCGCAGGCCTATCAACACCTTTCATATGCTGAAGCTCTGCTTTCATTTGCTCGAACGTATCTTTTGTTACATAATTGATCTGGCTCATAACCTCATTTTTTAAGCATAATAATTTCTTACCGGGGTAAGATAAAAAAAATACAACGCCCATTTTTACAAAGGCGTTGTATATATACAAATATAATTAAATTTCTAAAAACGCTAATCTAACTCTAACTTTTTAAACAAAACTTTTGCCATTTTATAAAAAGATTCGGTGCTGTAACCGGCAATGTGAGGAGTTATAATAACGTTCGGTTGAGACAACAACCAGTTAAGGCGATGATTTTCCTCTTTCGTATAGGTTTCTAATTTTTCATTTTCTAAAACATCGAGGCCTGCGCCTGCTATTTTTTTATTTTTTAATGCGCCTATTAAAGCTGCAGTGTCCGTTACTTTTCCACGGCATGTTGAAATAAAAAAAGGAGAACGCTCCAGTGAATTAAAGAATTTTTCATTGGCCATATACTCTGTTTCTTTTGTAAGAGGCAGGTGCATGCTTATAACATCAGCATAACGACAAACCTGTTCGAAATTTGCCTCTTTAACATAGCCTCCGCCAAAGCCATAATTGTATTTATCATATGCGAGCACAGTGAGTTCAAAAGATGAAAGCAGTTTTGCGAAGGCACCGCCGGTGTTTCCAAAGCCGATAATTCCTACAGTCTTCTCTGCAAGCTCGGTTCCCCGGTTAGAATTTCTAACCCATTTTTTATCCTTTATTTCTTCGTAGCTGGAGCTTATTTTATTGGTAAGATTAAGAAGCAGGCCCAGCGCATGTTCGCCTACCGCATTACGATTCCCCTCGGGGCTACTTACGCATTTGATACCTTTTGAATTGGCATATTCTACATCTACGAGTTCCATTCCGCTTCCTAATCTTCCAATCCACTTAAGCCTTGTTGCTTTATCTATTAAAGGCTTGTCAACGTGAAGCCGGCTTGTAATAATAATGCCTTCAGCCTGGCTAATGATTACGCCCAATTCTTCATACCCAATATTTTCTGAATGAAGTATTGAGAAGCCTTTATGCTGTAATGCATCGATTAAATAATTGTGCACTTTGGCTGTTACTATAACCTGGCTTTTCAAAATTTTGGAGTTTATTAATCTGAGGCAATCATACTTATTTCCACATTTACATTCTTCGGCAGGCCTTTAACCGCAACAGTTTCTCTTGCAGGAAAGTCTTTGTCAAAAAATTTACCATATACTTCATTCACACTTGTAAACAAAGACATATCACTTAAAAAAATGGTTGTCTTAATTACACTTGAAAACCCAAGTCCTGTACTTTCTAATATGGCTTTCAAGTTGCTCATTACCTGCTCGGTTTCTTCCTGAATATTTCCCATCACAAGTTCGGAAGTGAGAGGGTCAATAGCTACCTGGCCAGAAATGTATAACATGCTTCCCACCTTTACTGCCTGGCTGTAAGGACCAATCGGCGCCGGAGCATTTTCCGTTTTAATTATCTGCTTGATCATGTAACTGTTATTACTAGTGAGAATAAAATTGCAAAACTTTCGATCAACGAACAAACCTATTTTTGCGAAAAAATAATATGAGGCTTGCTATCCTTGCCACAGAAGAGCAAAAGAATGAAATTATAACAAAGAAAATTGTAGAAAAAGAAACGACTTTAGTTTTTATAAAAAATATTTTTGAAATAAAAAATTATTCCGAGTTTGATGCCTTCTTTCTATTGACCGAAATGGTTCCTTCGTTAGAACCTGAGGCCGTTGGCGGTAAACCAGTAGTTATTAATTCTGTCATCAATACATTAGAATCCGCAGAATTACCTTCTAATTTCAGCAGGACAATTGGTTGGCCTGGGTTTTTAAAACGTGAGATATGGGAAATCGCGTCGAATAGTAAAACTGCTACTGAAGAACTTTTTGGCAGGCTTGGTTGGGGTGCTGTATTTGTGAAAGATGAGCCTGGTTTCGTAGCCGCGAGGATATTAAGCATGATTATAAACGAAGCTTATTTTACAATTGGAGAAAGTGTAAGCACTATAAATGAAATTGATCTTGCCATGAAGTATGGCACCAACTATCCCTTAGGGCCGTTTGAATGGGAGGCAGTGATTGGAATAGAAAACATTTATTTGCTGTTGAAAAAGTTATCAGACACGAATAACCGGTATGCAATAGCTCCTCTACTCGAAGAAAAATTTAAAGAATTCACCCGGTCCCAACTACAATGATCCGCTATATCTTAAACATCCACACTGCTACAGAAACGGCGATAGTCAATCTATCCCGTGAATCCTTTACTATCCATACTTTGATTAATACTATAACGAAGGAACATGCAACTTTTTTACACCCCGCAATAAATGAGATCCTAAAAAAAGAAGGCATAACAATGAGGGATGTAGTTGCTGTAGCTGCTACAGCCGGTCCAGGCTCGTATACAGGGATAAGAGTGGGACTTGCTGCTGCCAGGGGGCTTTGTTACGCTTTGAAAATTCCTCTCATAAGCTTTAATTCTCTGGAGCTGATTGCGCTTTCGACAATAAATTTTGTAAAAAATAAAGATGCATTGTATTGCCCTATGATCGATGCACGCCGTAGAGAAGTGTATACGGCAATCTATAATTTTGATATGCAGGAAATAGAAGCACCTTCGGCAAGGATTCTTGACGAAAATTATATTGACAATCATCCCACTATGCCCACAATTTTTTCCGGCAGCGGAAGTAAAAAATTTCAAAGCCTCACAGAGATTTCGGCACTATTTTATCCGGACATTGAAATCTCTTCAGAATCAATGACACAAATCTCATGGAACAAGTATCAAAATAATATGTTCAATACTCTTTCTTTTGAGAAGCCGTTATATATAAAAGAATTTTATACTACTACGGTTGGAACTAATAAATAACTGTAAAGAGATTTGAAGTATTAAGAAAATAAAAATTTATCTTACTGATATGTATCTTTGCATTATCACACCGCTTCTACAGATTATTTAAAATTTACAATTTATGACCTTCTCCGAACCAATACATCAAGCCATTACACAGGGACAAGGTGCAGAAAATCAAAACCTTCTTAATATAGATTATCATAATATCAAGAAAGCGGCTTTGGTACTTAGATCGCTTAATCACAAGCTACGTCAACAAATTATTAAAACAATTTTTGATATTGAAAGGCTCACTGTTACTGAACTTTACGTAAAACTGAGGCTTGAACAATCCGTAGCTTCCCAACACTTGGCTATCTTAAGAAAGGCAGGAATTGTAAAAACGGAGCGTGATGGAAAGTTTATTTTTTATTCTATTAACCCTTTAAGAATTGAATCAATAAATGACTTTGTAAAAAAGCTTATCGGTTAGAATACTATCTCTCCCCCACTTACGTTTTATATCCCCTACTTATTTATTTACCTTTGTTTAAGAAATTAGCAATCCAAAAAAAATTATTATTATTTTATTTAAATCTGTTTCATTAGCAATTTTTTTTATTAAATCTATATATGTATCTAGAGCAATTATACACAGGATGCCTGAGTGAGGCGGCTTACTTTGTGGAAAGCGAAGGTGAGGCAATTATTATCGACCCTTTGCGGGATACAGATGAATATTTAAAACTTGCCAAACAGCACAACGCTAAAATAAAGTATATACTTGAAACCCACTTTCATGCTGATTTTGTTAGTGGTCACGTAGAACTTGCCCGCGAAACCGGAGCTACTATAATTTACGGGCCAAATACTGAAACAAATTTTCCTTTTCATCTTGCGAAAGACGGCGAGATATTTAAGGTTGGGAAGATAACGGTCGAAGTTATTCATACCCCAGGTCACACAATTGAATCTACATGTTATCTTTTACACGACGAATCCAATAAACCTTATTGCCTGTTTAGCGGAGATACCTTATTTGTCGGGGATGTAGGGCGACCGGATTTAAGCAGTGGAAATATGACTAGGGAAGAGCTTGCATCAATTATGTATGATACTATTCAAAACAAACTAATACCATTGGCTGATGATGTAATAGTATACCCGGCACATGGGGCAGGCAGCAGTTGCGGAAAGAATATTGGCAATGAAACATCAAGCACTATTGGTATTCAAAAGAAAACCAATTATGCATTACAGCCGCAAACGAGGGAAGAATTTATTAAAGCAGTTATCACCGGATTAAATGAAGCTCCTTCGTATTTTGCGGTGAACGCAAAAATTAATAAAGAAGGCTATTATACCCTGGCAGATGTAAAAAAGAAAGGATTGACAGCCTTAACCCTTAATGATTTCAAACGTAAAATAAAGGACGATGTCATAGTGCTCGATACGAGGAATGCTGCCGAATTTAAAGCGGGATTTATTCCTGGCTCTATATTTATCGGGCTTGAGGGCCGCTTTGCTGAATGGGCCGGAAGTTTATTGCCATTTCATCAACGAATGGTTTTAGTTACTGAACCTGGCCTCGAAGAAGAAACGATAATAAGACTTGCACGGGTAGGATTTGAAAATGTTGAAGGTTATCTGAAAGGGGGGTTTGAAAGCTGGAGAGAAGCCGGTGAGCGGGTTGACTTGATCATTGATGTAGATGCTGACGAATTAGCAATGGATATACCATTTGATGAAAACCTCAAGGTACTTGATGTTCGCAAGCCAGGTGAATTCGCCGAAGGCCATATAAAAGATGCGATGAATTTAAATCTTTCCGATATGACTGACCTCGCATTAGTAGCTCAGCTGGAAGAAAACCAAAATCTATATGTTCACTGCGCCGGTGGATACCGAAGCCTGATTGCTTGCTCGTTGCTAAAGAGACAAGGCTATCATAATCTGCGTAATGTAAATGGTGGCTGGGCGAAAATAAAAGAACAGAAAAAAATCAAAACTGAAAAAGAGGCGAGCGTACTGAATTAGAAAAGTTTACAGAACAATATTTTGCACAATTTCATCTTTGGATGGATAATCGGTATTAAAGTGAAGTCCCCTGCTTTCGTGCCGTAATTGCGCAGCCTTTACAATTAAATATCCAACGGTTATCAGATTTCTAAGTTCACATAATTGAGGTGAAACAAAAGTAGTTTGATACAATTGCTCTGTCTCATCATGTAACAGATCAAGTCTCTTCATAGCTCTTTCAAGCCTTACATTAGTACGCACAATTCCCACGTAATCTGTCATCAATAACTGAATCTCCTTTAAGCTTTGCGTGATAAGGATCATTTCCTTTGGTGCGGTAGTACCTCTTGCATTCCAGTCTGGTATTGCATCATTAAATTCAAGCAAATTAATTTTATTAATGGCATCGAGATAACACCGATGAGCAAAAACCATTGCTTCTAAAAGTGAGTTGCTGGCAAGCCTGTTAGCACCATGCAAGCCCGTACTTGCACATTCACCCGAGGCATACAAATTCTTTATGGATGAACGTCCCCATTCATCAGTTTTTATTCCACCGCAACTGTAGTGTGCAGCAGGCGCTACGGGTATGTATTGCGTTGCAACATCAATACCAACCGATTTGCACTTCTCAGTGATATTAGGGAAATGATGAACAAATTTTTCCATATCCATTTTCGTGCAATCCAGGTAAACATTTTCAGTACCATTTATTTTCATTTCATTGTCTATTGCACGGGCTACAATATCCCGGGGGGCAAGATCTTTTCTTTCATCATACTTTTCCATAAAAGCCTCGCCTTTTGGGTTTCTCAAAATGGCACCGTCGCCTCGTACTGCCTCTGTAATTAAAAAAGCCTGGCCACTCACACCTGCCTCATACAAAGCAGTTGGATGGAATTGAATAAACTCCATATTCTCTATTCTGCCTTTTGCCCTGTACATCATAGCAACTCCATCACCTGTAGCAATGGAAGGGTTGGTTGTAGTGCGATATGCCTGGCCGTTTCCACCGGTCGCCAACAAGGTAATTTTTGAGTGTATTTTTTCGATCTTGTTAGATACCATATTTAATACGTATACGCCAAAGCATTCGATATCCGGTGTTGATTTGGTAACAAGGTATCCAAGGTGATGCTGAGTAATAATATCAATTACGAAGCAATGGCTTATTAATTTAATATTTGGTTTGCTGGCAATTGCTGCAAGCAGGGTATCTTCTATTTCCTTGCCGGTAATGTCTTTATGATGAAGAATGCGGAATTCGCTATGGCCACCTTCCTTTCCAAGGGCATATTCTCCGGAATGCTCTTTATCAAAATGCGCTCCCCAGCTAATAATCTCTTTTATTCTCTCCACACCTTCAGTCACTACGATCTCAACTATTTTCGGATCGCACAATCCATCACCTGCGATAAGGGTATCCTCTATATGCTTTTCAAAACTATCATTGTCAAAATCCGTGACACCGGCGACACCGCCCTGTGCATACTTTGTGTTAGTTTCATCGCTAACCGTTTTCGTAAGAATAGTTATAATTTTATCCGGACAATCCTGTGCTACTTTCAATGCATATGTAAGGCCGGCAATACCGCTGCCTATTACTAAAAAGTCTGTTTTCATTTCTTAGAAACATTTAAGTTTTTTCTTAAAAAAGGAATTTACTATTAAATAACAAACCTCCTAACTAAAGTTGTAGGAGGTTTGATAAAGGTCATTATAATGCAATTAAACTTCTACCCATGCGTCGTTTTCTTTAATTAGGCTTACAAGTTCATCAACAGCTACTTCGCTGGCAACATTTCTTTTCACTACTTCCTTGCCACGATATAAGGTTATTTTACCCGGTCCGCTTCCTACATATCCAAAGTCAGCATCTGCCATTTCTCCCGGGCCGTTAACGATACAACCCATAATCGCAATCTTTACTCCTTTTAAATGACTTGTAACCGCCCTGATTTTTGCGGTAGTTTCCTGCAAGTCAAATAATGTTCTTCCGCAGCTCGGGCAGCTTATGTATTCTGTCTTGGAAATTCTTGTGCGGGCAGCCTGCAAAATTCCAAAAGCAATGCTATTCAATATTTTTGATTGCGGCTCTATACCTGAATTTCCATAATGATGTCCCAAACAAATGCCATCACTAAATCCATCAATTAATAATGCTCCCGTTTCAACCGCGTAATGAATAAGGCTTTCATCTACCGTCGCATGGCTGCTATCGCAAATTATTATAGCAGGATTTTTTATTTCATTTTTAATCAACTTAACAAACATTCTGCGGATACTTTGCATACTATTCTT
>JBDUEG010000124.1:0-8754 GCA_040002575.1 Ginsengibacter sp. | reverse complement strand
AAGGCTATGGCCCTGGTGGCAACGACTCTTCTAATGTTCAGCAGATAAATGAATCATGGAAAAAAGGAAATGCAATGCAAACAAACCGTAAGTCAACTTTTGTACTATTCGTTGTTCAAAGCTTACCCATCTTCCTTAAGGCATAAAAAATGCACATTGCATGAAGCGCCTGATCTATTTTATTTTCAAGCAGCATAGTTCTTAATTCATCTATGGGTATCTTTAATACTTCTATATCCTCATTGTGGTCAAGTTGCTGATTGCCGGTTTTCCTGCCGCCTGTTGCCAGAAATAAAGCAGTATAGTTATTAAGGACCCCGGGATTGGCAGCAATCATTCCAACCTGCTCTACGGAAGAAAATTCATAACCTGTTTCTTCCATCAGTTCTCTTCGCATCGCAACTTCGGGAGTTTCATCTTTGTCAATAAAACCGCCCGGTAACTCAAGAATTTCTTTGGCAACGGGATGCCTGTATTGCTTTACCATTATTGCTTCGCCATCTTCATTAAGTGCCAATGCGCAAGCAGTGGTTGGCAATTCAACAACGTAATATTGTTCAATAATTTTTCCTTCCGGTGTTACACATTTATCTTTCCTGGCTGTAAAAAAGGGAAATTTTACAATGTATTCTGAAGAAAGTATTTTCCACTTCATGTCTTTGCTCAATTGATTTACCTAAGAATGATCTCTACTATTGGAAAGACTTTAATGCCATTTCATTCTTTCGCGGAGTGACGTAATGTGTGCGGTGTGGTGCCTGCTGTGCCACGAATAACTTTTAAGCAAATCCCAAAGGGTTAAGGTCTTTTCTCTTCCAGGATGATAAATGGTGCGTTGCCACTGATCTTCGGACATATCAAACATGAATTGGTACCACCTTGCATGAAGAGAATGAAGCAGCGTCAAAGAAATATTCACCGGTAGGTTTTTTGTGTCTGTCATCTGCGCCCATGCGTCCTGGTCATAAGGTCTTATTGTTGGATTGTGCTCTGTTAATCCAAGCTTGAATCTTATGTATGCGTTTAAGTGGCTATCGGCAACATGATGAATTAGCTGCTTCACAGTCCAGCCATCAGGACGATAAGGCGTCTCCAGCTGATACTCGTCGAGGTTTTGAATTGCATATTCAAGATTTGCAGGGAGCATTTTTATATCATGCAACAATTCAATCTTTATCTTCTCATTATAGTTGCTGTCAAAATATGCTGCTTCGTCTTCTTTACCAATTGGGAAACTTAGATCACGGCTATCACCTGGCATAGACACCCTTTTATTTGTTTACTATTTCTAAAAGTTCAATATCAAAAATCAAGGCAGCACCCCCGGGAATAGCACCGCCGGCTCCCCTGTCACCGTAGCCGAGATCAGAAGGAATAAATAATTTCCATTTGCTGCCAACAGGCATTAGCTGTAAAGCCTGCACCCAACCTTGTATAACGCCCGTAACAGGAATTGAGATCGGCTCGCCTCTTTTGTATGAGTTATCGAATTCGGTTCCGTCGATCAAAGATCCGGCATAGTGCGCCTTCACCGTATCGGTGGACTTAGGCATTGGGCCTGTACCCTCTTTAATAACCTCATACTGCAAGCCGCTGGGCAAAGTTATAACGCCGGAACGTTTTTTATTTTCTTCCAAAAATTTAACGCCTTCTTCTTTTACTTTAGAGTTTTTCTCTGACATATATTGCTGTAGTTTTTGTTGAATAGTCATGTTACAAGTTTCAGGTGATATAAGGAGGCTATCGTTATTATAGACATCATCATATGCTTTTTTAACCATCGCAGTATTGATCTTTAATGCACCCTGGCTTTTATAATAAGTAGCCGTCTGTACTCCCATAGCATAACTAAGGCTATCAGCCGGTGTTAACTTAACAACCTGCACCGCTTTTTTTTCGGGAGTATGTTTAGCTGCCGGCTTTTTCGTTTGAGCATATGAGTGAGACACTAATAAAAATACAGTAAGAACAATTAATAGTTTTTTCATCGGGTGTTTATTTTTAATTAAAATTTGCGCAAATATATTTCAATCTTCTCTAAAATCTTTGCCGGTAAGATTTATAAAAACGTCTTCAAGATTGGCTGCCTTCACTACCTTAGGTTTCTCGAAACCAGAAGCAACCAAATCGTCGATTAACTTATCAGGTGATTGCAATGCGATGATTTTCCCTTCATCCATTATTGCAACGCGTTCACACAATTGCTCCGCTTCATCCATATAATGTGTTGTAATGATAACCGTTGTGCCGCTTGCTCTTATTCGTTTTATCAGGTCCCAGAGATTCCGTCTCGCCTGCGGATCAAGGCCGGTTGTAGGCTCATCCAAAAAGATAATTTTGGGCTTGTTAATTAATGTAGTCGCAATGGAGAATCTCTGTTTCTGCCCACCACTCATATTCTTATACTTACTCTTTGCCTTGTCCCTAAGATTTACTATGTCCAGTAACGCCAAAGGGTCTGTTTTGGTATTATAGAGGCCACAAAACATATCAATAAGCTCCAGTAGATTGAGGCCGGGATAATATCCCGAACTCTGTAGTTGAACGCCAATGATTTTTTTAATCCTTTTAGGCTCAGTGTCGAGATCGAATCCGTCGACAAATATCTTCCCCGAAGTCTTCTCCCGCAACGTCTCAATAATTTCCAGTGTGGTTGACTTTCCCGCACCGTTTGGGCCAAGCAGCCCAAATATTTCACCTTCATATACTTCAAATGATATGCCTTTTACGGCTTCGAATTTTCCGTAATTTTTTACAAGGTCTTTTACTGAAATAATAATATTGTTCATTGCTGTTTATTAATAGAAACGATTATTAAGCAAACTTATATAAACCAGGCTTTAACATTCTCCATTTAGCTATCGCAATGGTAAATGATATTCAGACCTTTCCTGTACAACTTTCCAGCTCATCCATCATTTTTACACTGCCGATAAAGAAGGGTGAGCGCTCATGCAATTCTGTCGGCTGTTTGTCCAATATGCGCATCTTCCCGTCAGTGGCTTTGCCACCGGCGACTTCCAGAACGTAGGCCAACGGATTACATTCATAAAGCAGCCTCAATTTTCCATTAGGCTTGCTAAAAGTACCGGGATACATAAAAATTCCACCTCTTATTAAATTACGGTGAACATCGGACACCATACTTCCGATATACCGCTGCGTGTAAGGTCCGCCGTTATCCATGGTTTTATTCTGGCAAATGTCAATATATTTTTTTACTGCATCGCTATACATAAAAAAATTACCATGATTCACTGAATACATTTTACCGTTTGGCGGGCATTTAATGTCGGGGTGGCTTAAACAAAATTCGCCTATGGATTGGTCAAGGGTAAAGCCATTCACGCCCCTTTTTGTTGCATAAATAAAAATGGTGGATGAGCCATAAATAATGTACCCCGCAGCCACCTGCCTGCTTCCCGGCTGAAGAAAATCTTTAATCGTAAGTGGCGTGCCTGTTTCTGACACGCGGCGATACACACTGAAAATAGTTCCAATAGAAACATTTACATCTATATTGCTGCTTCCGTCCAGTGGATCAAACATGCAAATATATTTAGAGCCCATGCTGGTCTCATTGTCGAATGAAACTGTGTCATCGAGCTCTTCGCTGGCAATACCTGCGCAACTAATTCCATGTTGTAGTACTCGGATAAACTGGTTGTTAGCATATTCATCCAGCTTCTTCACTTCTTCGCCCTGTACGTTTACATCGCCGGTTTCACCCAAAATATCAACAAGGCCCGCTTTATTCACTTCTACGTTCACACGCTTTGCGGCAAGGCCAATATCCCTTAAGAGTCCCGCCAATTCACCGGTAGCCTTTGGAAAGGCACGCATCTCCCTTAATGTAAACTCATCTAATGTCAGCACCTGGCGGTTCACCATCATCTCTTAAGAATTTTTATTACAAGCCAGCAAATGTAGGGCAATTAATTAGCTTGTTCTTCTGTGAAAGCAAGTACTGCATCGTATAATTGGTGTTTTATAATTCGCGTAAAAAACTATAATCCGTTTTCAAAAAATGTGACTTATGTTTTAAGAATTGATTTTACTTTGCTGACTAATAAAAAATACCTGGAAATGAAAGTGTTTAAATTCGGAGGTGCAAGTATAAACAGTGTTGAACGGATTCAAAACCTTGGTAAAATATTGAAGGCTTATAAAGACGAAAACATTCTCATTGTCATTTCTGCTATGGGGAAAATAACCAATGCACTGGAAAAAGTAGCAGAGGCGTTTTACGACGGTAAAAAAGAAGATGCCTTAAGTCTTTTTGAGAAAATAAAACAAAATCATCTAACTACACTTAAATACATTGTTACCCAACACTGGGAAAAAGCAACAGGTGAATTGCTCAACATTTTCACGGAAGTTGAGTGGCTTCTCCACGATAAGCCGGTGAAGGATTATAATTATTATTACGATCAGATTGTTTGTACCGGTGAGTTAATGTCGACGACCCTATTATCATTTTATCTTAACGAAGAGAAAGTTGAAAATAAATGGATCGATGTAAGAGATGTGCTTCGAACGGATGACAGTTTCAGGGACGCTAATGTTGATTGGCAATTTACTGAGATACAAATAGTGAAAAAGATATTGCCACTTTTCAGCGAAAACAAAATTGTAATCACCCAGGGATTTATAGGCAGTACGGATGAAAACGAAAGTACTACACTTGGAAGGGAAGGAAGTGATTACACCGCGGCCGTGTTTGCAAATGCACTTAATGCCGACAGTGTAACAATCTGGAAAGATGTGGAAGGCGTGATGAGCGCAGACCCAAAGGATTTTAAAGAGGCACTTATACTGCCGGGGCTTAGCTACAAAGAAGTAATTGAAATGGCGTATTATGGGGCCCAGGTTATTCACCCGAAGACCATTAAGCCGCTGCAAAATAAAAACATCCCTTTGTATGTAAAATGTTTTTTAGACACTCAGTTACCCGGCACTGTTATATCCAAAAAGAATACCTACGATTTACCACCAGTAATTGTTTATAAACGCAACCAGGTATTGATGACTCTTCAATCAAAGGACTTTTCCTTCGTGGAAGGAAAGCCTGTCAAGAACCTAAATGAAATATTGGAACTGGTAAAAATAAAACCAACTCTCACTCAAAATGCAGCCATCAGCTTGTTCGTTTGTATGGATGACATACCGGGGAAAATTGATGATGCAGCATTAAGATGCGATGAGAATTTTGAGGTAGTTCTCGAAAGGGATCTTACACTCCTTACTATAAGGCACTATACAGGAGAATTTGTAAAAAAACTAACAGAAAATAAATTGATTGTGTTAGAGCAAAAAACGAGAGATACAATACAATTGCTCTTGAAAGAAATTAGTCAATAACGTAATCTCCTTTACGATCAATCAGGATGAGAGGAACTTGTTTGACGTCTTCAAATTTATCAAAAGCATCTTTTAATTCCATTGCAAATTTCTGCAGGTTTGAGTTATCTTTTGCGATTGTCTTGAAATATTCTATTGATTTTTTTTGATTATACCTGAAAGGAAAAACGTGCACGGGTATAAATTCCTGGCCACTTTCTTTAGCATAGCTACTTATGATATATAATTCCTCAATGTCATTATCTGTTACCGGTATGCAGCCTACAGAAACGCAACTGCCATGTATATATATAGCGCCCCCGGGACGTATCGAATCGCTTAATATTCTATCGGAAGCATTGGGGTAGTTTAAGCCTAAAGAAAGGTGATAAGCGCTATTGGGGTTGAATTCGTTTATGTAATAAAACCCTTCAGGAACCTGGTAATCACCCTGCAATCTTTTTGGCCCCATAGTGCCGCTTTGCATGCAGACTTTATACGTTTTAAAAAGCTTGTATTTATCCTTTAAATTATTCTTCACCCACACTTCCAGCTGAGAATCAAATTTGAAGCTGCGTATATAAACAAAATTTGCAGGCCATTGTAGTCCTTTCGTTTCAAACTCCTTTTGCAATACCTGTTCTTTATTATTGAAAACACTTGCAACTCTGAATGATGCTTTTTGACCGTCTATAAATGAATTTTGGGCGCTGACAAGTGATGATAGGCCCATAAACAGCAGTAAGCCAATGAAAAATTGAAAACGGTTTTTATGCATCGAATAGATTATAACAATGAAACGTAAAAATAATTTTTTTATTGAAAGGAAATCAACTGCATATAATCTTAACGAAGAATTATTTGAAACAAATACGATGGGAACACTATAAATTACCCCGTTCCTCCTGCTCTCTTTCAATCGCCTCAAACAGTGCTTTAAAATTCCCCTTACCAAAACTTTGCGCTCCCTTGCGCTGAATGATCTCGAAAAACAATGTTGGGCGGTCTTCAACAGGCTTACTAAAAATCTGCAGTAGATAACCTTCCTCATCCTTGTCAATTAAAATCCCCAGCTTACTTAATGGTTCCAGGTCTTCATCAATATGCCCCACCCTATCCAAAACAGATGCGTAATAACTGGAAGGTATTTTCAAAAACTCTATTCCACGCTGCTGCAGCTGGGTAACGGTATCAATAATATTATTTGTTGCAATAGCTATGTGCTGGCAGCCTTCACCATTATAAAATTCAAGATATTCTTCCACCTGGCTTTTTTTCTTTCCTTCTGCGGGTTCATTTATCGGAAACTTCACATAACCGTTTCCGTTACTCATCACTTTACTCATCAAAGCAGAATATTCTGTTGAAATATCTTTATCATCAAAACTTAAAATATTCTTAAAGCCCATCACGTCTTCGTAAAAGGATACCCACTTATTCATTTGTTTCCAGCCTACATTTCCTACGCAATGATCTACATACAATAGTCCCGTTGCGGTAGGATTGTAGTTACTTTCCCATTTACGGTAGCCCGGCATGAATATGCCATTATAATTTTTTCGTTCAATGAACAAATGGATTGTTTCGCCATATGTATGAATACCGCTCATGACCAGCTCGCCATCATTATCATTTAGCCTGACTGGCTCCATGTAGCTTTGAGCGCCCCGGCTGGTCGTTTCTTCCCACGCAGACACAGCATCTTCTACCTTAAGTGCAAGCATTTTTACTCCATCTCCATGTCTGATAATGTGGTCAGCTATTTCATTATCCTGACGCAAAGGAGTAGTCAATATAAACGTGAGCTTATTTTGACGGATCACATAGCTTGCTTTGTCCTTCACTCCTGTCTCAGGGCCAGCGTAGGCAAGCGATTGAAATCCAAAAGCTGTTTTATAATAGTGTGCAGCCTGCTTTGCATTGCCAACATAAAATTCGATATAGTCGGTGCCAAACAGGGGTAAAAAATCCATTTTATTTTTATCTGTTTCCGCAGTTTTCACTTTCATTGTATCCATGCAATTTTTTTCAAAGGTAGAAGAAAAAGCCCCATCCCTGCCGATAGTTATTGAATCTTGAAATGGGGCAAGAAGGTATTTTGTCGTTAAGATCAATGTAGTTTTTGCTTTCCCTCCAAAGGGTATAATCTATTGACTCCTTGTTCCTTTCAGCGATGAAGGCTACTTTAATTGGCAGGATTTATGCATCATCCGTTAAAAATTTTATTATGAAAAAGATAATTGATACTTTATTAATTATAACTACAACTCTTTTTATTATAAGTTGCTCCTCCTCTAAAAACGCAACCAATCTAAAAGCCAGCAATGGTAATCTTGATGGAACATGGATTGTTTCAAACATTGCATTGGATGTGCCATCTGGTTTTAAAGTCACAAATGTATTTGATCAGGCTCCTTACCAGGATTTCCAGGGAAGCACATGGAATCTTATTAAAAACGGCAAGGGTTCTTTTACGCTATCAAACGGAACAAAAGAAGATATTTACTGGAGCATCTATGGAAAGGGAGACAATGCTCAATTCCAATTCAAAAAATTAAATGGCATGAAGGCTAAAAATGTAGATGACGGGTATCGTTTACAATTAATGAATATTTCATCCAATAATTTTGCTGCACGTTCTCCTATAGATCTCGGTGATGGGAAGACGGGTTACATAACTTATACATTTACGAAATAAGGCTTTCAGTAAACAGTTTGACCGGCTTCACCTCTGCCGTTTTTTTTATTTTAGAAATTATCGCCATCTTATTTTTTCTGATTTGGGAACAATTATCTTGCAGAAAAAAATATAAATGCAAAGGATTGGAATACTTGGAGGAGGCCAGTTAGGAAGAATGCTTTTACAGGCTGCTGCTAATTATCCTGTAGAAACTTTTGTGTTGGAAAATGATTCCGAATGCCCTGCTGCACATCTTTGCACTCACTTTACTAAAGGTGATATTACCAGCTTCGATGACGTTTATAACTTTGGCAAAGGCTTAGACACAATTACTATTGAGATTGAGTCAGTAAATATAGAAGCGCTGATAAAACTTGAGAAAGAAGGAGTGAAAATATATCCCAATTCTTCTGCTCTTTCAATTGTGAAAAATAAAATTCTTCAAAAACAATTTTACCGGGGAAACCAGATTCCCACAGCCGATTTTATAATAACCCAAAATAAAGAAGAATTAAAAGATCATATCCCTTTTTTACCGGCAGTGCATAAACTGGCTATGGGTGGCTATGATGGGCGAGGTGTAGTGGTTTTAAAATCCAAAGAAAATATTTCAAATGGGTTTGATGAACCGGCAATACTTGAAAAAGAAGTTCATATAAAAAAAGAAATTTCTTTAATAATAGCAATAAATGAAGCAGGTGATGTTGCAATTTACCCGCCTGTTGAAATGATCT
>JBDUEG010000123.1:0-8771 GCA_040002575.1 Ginsengibacter sp. | reverse complement strand
CCAGTATCCTTCTCAATAAGCTTTACCGCGTTATTTGCGAGAGCCGGGTCTATATCATTTAAAATAACATGCGCTTCTTCTTTTGCCAACTGGCGGCACACTTCAAATCCAATGCCCTGTCCGGCGCCCGTTACGATTGCGACCTTATTTTTAAAAGCCATAATACTTCTTTTGATTATTGAAAATAGTGATTGCCTATCACCAGTTCTCTATCGCTTGTTAGTGCGAATCTCTTACTACTTCGCTGCCGGAATTGCCTTTCAAAAAATCCATATCCGCACCAAGATGCGCCTGCTCTACATGGGTTTGGTAGAGATGCACGTAACCTCGTTCATGGACTTTCTCATTTTGTTTCCATACTGATTTACGATCAGCTAATTCTTCGTCAGAAACTTCCAATTGCAATGTTCTGTTGCGGGCATCCAGGCTGATGATGTCACCATCTTTGACCAAGGCTAAAGTACCGCCAACTGCAGCTTCCGGAGATACATGCAAGACAACAGTACCAAAGCCGGTTCCACTCATTCTGCCATCAGAAATGCGGACCATATCTGTCACTCCCTGCAGCAGTAATTTTTTCGGCAATGTCATATTACCTACTTCGGCCATACCTGGATATCCTCTGGGCCCTACATTTTTTAAAACCATAATACTGTCTGCATCAATGTCAAGATCGGGATCATCTATTCGCTTATGAAAATCTTCAATATTTTCAAACACAACAGCCTTGCCGGAATGTTTTAATAATGCGGGGCTGGCGGCAGAAGGCTTTATTACAGCACCATTTGGCGCCAGGTTTCCTTTCACTACAACGATACCAGACTCGGGCTTAAAAGGATCTTTCATTGTGCCAATAACATTTCGGTCGCAGACTTCTGCGGTTGCGAAGTTCTCCCCCATCGTTTTCCCATTCACTGTAATAACATCTTTATGAATAATGGAAGACATTTCCTTTATAAGTGCAGGCAAGCCTCCTGAATAATAGAGGTCTTCCATATAGTTTTCACCGGAAGGTTGTATGTTGGCAAGAAGCGGAATGTTTTGTGAATATTTATCGAGGTCATCGATGTTCAATTCAACACCTAATCTTCCTGCGATGGCCAGCAAATGAATAACGAAGTTGGTAGAGCCACCAATAGCCGCGTTGATCATAATGGCATTTTCGAACGACTTGCGGGTAAGAATTTTTGATAAGGTCAAATCTTCTTTTACCATGTCAACTATGCGCCTTCCTGATAATTGGGAGATTACTTTTCGCCTTGCATCTGCTGCCGGTATTGATGCGTTATCAGGTAAGGAGAGTCCTAATGCTTCCACCATAACAGCCATGGTAGATGCAGTTCCCATTACGGCGCAATGGCCCTGTGTACGAGCCATGCAGGCTTCTGCTTCTACAAATTCCTGCGGAGTTATTTCGCCCCGTTTGCTAGCCGCATCAAAGCGCCAGACATCAGAAGTTCCTATATGTTTTCCTTTCCAGTGCCCTTTGAGCATAGGGCCTCCGGATATTACCAGCGTAGGGAGATTTACACTGCAGGCACCCATTACCAATGAAGGTGTCGTCTTATCGCAACCGCATAATAACACTACGCCATCAATAGGGTTTGCCCTGATCGATTCTTCCACATCCATACTTACAAGGTTGCGATAAAGCATAGCAGTAGGCTTGATTAACGTTTCGCCTAATGACATAACGGGGAATTCAACAGGGAACCCTCCTGCTTCCAATACGCCTTTCTTTACTGCATCTGCAAGGTCACGGAAATGTGCATTACATGGAGTCAGTTCGCTCCAGGTATTGCAGATTCCAATTACCGGTTTGCCCTCAAACATATCAGTAGGGATGCCTTGGTTTTTCATCCATGCACGATAAATGAACCCATCTTTTCCCGAACGGCCAAACCAATCCTGGCTTCTTAATTTAGTTCCTTCCATGTCTTCAATTTAGCTTATTAGCTCTTACACTATAATGATGCTTACTATTATAATTAAGCAAAGTAATATTTTACTCATTAAGAAATGTAAACATTTAAATAAGACCCTTCTTTCGTCAAAGCATTTTCATTAATAGCAAGAGTCATCTTCAATGATAAAAAAATTCGTAACATTTTCTGCACTCTGAAAATCGATGCTTCCAATAAAAACTTCCATCCTATTTCTACGTAAATTCGTATGAATGGAAACCACACTCGACATACCGAAATATGTTTTAAACGAAGCTGAAGAAAAGAAGAATATCTTAAGGAATTACCGTGCTCTGTTGAGAACCTTAAAACCGAAACTAAAGCCGGGTGACAAAGAACTTGTAAGATCAGCTTTTGAAATTGCCGTTGAAGCGCACAAGACAATGCGACGCAAGAGTGGCGAGCCATATATTTTACATCCCATTGCCGTGGCGATGATTTGTGTTGAAGAAATAGGGCTTGGCGTAAGAAGCACTATTTGTGCGCTTATGCACGATACAGTGGAAGACACCGATGTTACTCTTGAGGATGTACAAAGAGATTTTGGAAGCGAGATCGCAAAAATTGTTGATGGCCTCACAAAAATTTCAACAGTACTTGATGCCAACTCATCAAAGCAAGCTGAAAATTTCAAAAAGATTTTACTCACACTCACGGACGACCCAAGGGTAATTTTAATAAAGCTTGCAGACAGGCTGCATAATATGCGTACGCTTGACAGCATGAAGCGTGAGAACCAGCTGAAAATTTCTTCGGAAACAGTTTATGTGTATGCCCCTCTAGCGCATAGAATGGGCCTGTACAATATCAAAACTGAAATGGAAGACCTGGCTATGAAATATATGGAGCCAGACAGCTATCGTTACATCGCTCAAAAACTTGATAACACCAAAAGAGAAAGAACCAGGTATATCAATGATTTTATAAGGCCATTAAAAGAAAAACTTTACCAGGGAAAATTTGATTTTGGAATTTATGGAAGGCCGAAAAGCATTCACTCTATCTGGAATAAGATGAAGAAGAAAGGTGTTTCATTCGATGAAGTGTATGACTTGTTTGCAATACGTGTTATCTTAAATTCATCGCCTGAAAAAGAAAAGGAAGATTGCTGGAAAGTATATAGCATGGTTACAGACGAATACAGTCCTGCGCCTGAGCGCCTGAGGGATTGGCTAAGCAATCCCAAAAGCAATGGATATGAAGCATTGCATACAACGGTGATGGGGCCGCAAGGCAAATGGGTGGAAGTGCAAATACGCACAAAACGAATGAATGATATTGCCGAGAAAGGCCTCGCAGCACATTGGAAATATAAAGAAGGCACCAACGATGAAAATCGTTTCGATGATTGGTTTGACCAGATACGGGATATGCTTGCCAACCAGGATACTAATTCAATTGACTTTCTACAGGACTTTAAGGTTTCATTTTTAGCGGAAGAAATTTATGTGTACACTCCCAAAGGCGATGTAAAAATGTTGCCAATAGGAGCAACAGCCCTTGACTTTGCATTTGCCGTTCATACCGCTGTTGGTGAAAGATGTATTGGCGCAAAAGTGAATCATAAGCTTGTTCCATTAGGGCATAAACTTAGAAGCGGTGACCAGGTTGAAATTATTACCTCATCCAAACAGAAGCCCAGCAGGGAGTGGCTAAAGCTGGTAGTAACGCCGAAAGCAAAAACCAAAATAAAAGATTCGCTTAAGGAAGAGAAACGTACGATTGCTGAAGACGGAAAAAATATATTGCAGCGTAAGCTTGATCATATCAGTGCAGCTATGAGTCAAACAAACCTTGAAGAGCTTACATCTTTTTATAAGCTCCCCTCTCAACTGGATCTGTTATATGAAATTGCTATTAAAAAAATAGACCTTAAGGAATTAGAAGATTTCACGGTTCTCGGAGATAAAATACATGCTCCCCGTATTGCCAAACCTCCGGCGGAAGATAAACACGAGCCAGATCATAAACATCTAAATAAAAAAGATACTGAACTTATAATTTTTGGAGAAAGCAGTGATAAAATAATGTACACATTAGCCAACTGCTGCAAGCCGATTCCGGGCGATGATGTATTCGGTTTTGTAACACAAGGTGAAGGGTTGAAAATTCATAGAACCAATTGCCCTAACGCTGCAAGACTTTTATCTAACTACGGGCATAGGGTCGTGAAAACAAAATGGGTTAAAAACAAAGAGATATCTTTTTTAACAGGGATTAGAATAGTTGGCCTTGACGATGTGGGTGTGATTAATAAAATAACCAATCTTATAAGCGGTACATTGAAAATTAATATCAACGCCCTTACGGTTGAAGCAAAAGATGGTTTGTTTGAAGGAAATATAAAACTGTACGTTCATGATAAAGATGAGCTTGAAGTTTTGGTTGAGCATCTTAAAAGCCTGCCGGGTATAGAAAGTGTTGACCGGTATGATACTGAATAGTAGAACATTATTGTAAAATATAATGTTGATATACATCTTAATTTCTCACACTTGACGTAAGTCTATAAAAATTTCAATTAAGTATCTTCGCGGCCTGAATGTATAAGCTGCTACGCAATATGTTGTTTTGGTTTGACGCTGAAGATGTACACTATTTTTCGATGAATTTCCTTAGGTTAGTTTGCAAATTTCCTTTCTTAAAAAACTTGCTCCGAAGAAAGTTCAGTATAGAAAATGAAAGGCTCCGAAGAAACCTGTTTGGCCTTTCTTTTTCAAACCCAGTTGGTCTTGCTGCAGGATTTGATAAAAATGCCAAATACCTTCCTGAACTTTCGGCTTTGGGATTTGGCTTTGTTGAAATTGGTACGGTAACGCCAGTGCGGCAGGCAGGAAATCCAAGGCCAAGGCTTTTTCGATTACCAAAAGACGAAGCGATAATAAACCGGATGGGCTTTAACAATGACGGTGCAAGTGCCATTGCTGACAGGTTAAAGAAATACCATGAAAAGCAAAAAACAAGTCTTCCCCTAAACCCTGAACCAATAATATCAAGAATGATAATTGGCGGTAATATTGGAAAAAATAAAAGCACGCCAAATGAAGATGCATGGAAAGACTATGAAAATTGCTTTGTGGAATTGCACGATTATGTAGATTACTTTGTTGTAAATGTAAGCTCGCCAAATACACCCGGCTTGCGGGATCTTCAGCAAAAAGATTCATTAAAAAAAATCCTTTCACTTCTTCAGCATTTGAATCAAACAAAAAAAATAAAAAGGCCCTTACTTCTAAAAATATCACCCGACTTATCAATCGTAGAGTTGAATGATATAATTGATCTTGCCCTTGAAATAAAACTCGATGGGCTTGTTGTCTGCAATACCACGATAAGCCGTGAAAACCTGGTGACACCTGGCGAAGTAATTGAAAAAGCCGGAACCGGAGGCCTGAGCGGGAAACCTTTAGGCAAGGGCTCGACAGATATTACAAAATATATTTTTAATAAAACAAGGGGGCAAATTCCAATCGTTACAAGCGGTGGAGTTTTCACCGGTAACGATGCTAAAGATAAAATTTCAAGCGGAGCTTCGCTTGTTCAGGTGTGGACAGGTTTTATTTATGAAGGCCCAGAAATTGTAAAAAATATTTGTAAAGTAATCATGTAATTTATTCTTGAAAATAAGTAAAACTAATGGGCTATTTATTTACTTCTGACAGTATAATCAGTTTTTTTATCCTTGTACTTCTGGAAATTGTTTTAGGCATTGATAATGTAATTTTCGTAAGCATTATCATAAACAGGTTGCCGGAAGCAAAGCACAAAGCAGCAAGATTATTTTGGGTAATATCCGGAAGTATTGTAAGAAGCCTGCTGTTGCTTGCTCTTGGATGGTTGCTGTCACAAAAAGGCAAACCTGTTTTTACAATTTTCAATAAGGGTTTCGATCTTGCAAGTATTGTGATGCTCGCCGGTGGCATTTTTTTAATTTATAAATCCGTTCATGAAATACATCAAAAGCTTGAAGGGGAAGACGTGAATGCGCAGCAAGGAAACAAAAAAGCTTTCAGTTTTATGCAAGCCGTGGTACAGATCGTTTTAGTGGATATGGTTTTTTCTTTTGACAGTATCATTACTGCCGGCGGCACAGCAAAATACGTAGAGATCATGATCGCTGCTGTTGTTATTGCAATGATTATCATGTTTGTTTTTAGTCCTAAAATTGCATCTTTCATTCATAAGCATCCGACATTTAAAATGCTTGCTCTTTCATTTTTAGTTATGATAGGCCTTAGTCTTGTGATGGAAGGATGGGCTTCTGAAAAAGCCGAAGAACTGAACTTAAAAAATTATATTTATTTCGGTATGGCGTTTTCATTTGTAGTAGAGCTCCTGAATATGAATGTGAGAAAAAAACAAACTAAAAGGGTCGTTGAGCTAAATGAACCGCATTATATAAGTGATGAAAAGAACGAAGGAGACGAAGCAAAGTAATTGGAATATACAAACCATCTGCTTACATTCCATATTCACTTACCAGGTATGTAAGAGCCGCCATATTTGCTGCCCCTAACCTCAGTTCCCGCTCACTTACGTTTTCAAATACATCTGTAGCAGCATGATGAATGTCAAAATATCTTTGTGTGTCCGGGCTGAGGCCTGCAAGTGCTGCACCGATACTTTTTAAAGGTTCAATATCAGAACCTCCGCCACCGCTGGAAAAATTATAAACACCATAAGGATAAAATAAATCTTTCCAGCTCAGTATTTTATTCCGTTGTTCCTCTGTCATATCGAGACTAAAACCACGTGGTGTAAATCCACCGGCATCACTTTCCAAAGCAAAAATGTGCTTTTCATTTTTTGATTTTGCTTTTTCCAAATAAGCATCAGCACCGCGACCGCCATTTTCTTCATTAACAAATAAGACCGCTCTAACAGTTCGTTTTGGTTTTATTCCTAATGCGTGAATCGTTCTTAGAACTTCCATGCTTTGCACAACACCGGACCCGTCATCATTCGCGCCTTCCGCAAGATCCCAGCTATCGAGATGGCCACCAACTGTTATGATTTCATCAGGATGCTCTGAGCCTTTTATTTCTCCAATAACATTATAAGCTTTCACGTCCGGAAGCATTTTACAATTGGTCTTAAACCATACTTTTGAAACACTTCTTTTCATAAGTTCCCTGCTCAGGTATTCTGCATCGTTAGTACTTATTGCTATTGCAGGGATTTTGGGAAAAGAATCATTATACACTGTAACTCCTGTATGCGGATAATCATTAAGGTTTATGGCGAGCGACCTTACGATGGCACCAACCGCTCCATATTTTGCTGCGATTAAAGGGCCCCGCACCCTGGAAACTCCACTTTCACCATAAGCTCTGAAGGTTTCAATGTAGGTAGGGTTCATTTTAAAATTGAAGAAAATAATTTTGCCTTTGATTACAGATTCGCCAAGGGCTGCTAATTCGCTCATGCTTCTTACTTCCAATACCGGAGCGGATATTCCTGAAGATACCGTACCCACAGAATTACCTAATGCGGTAAGATGAAGTTGGAACTTTTTACCGCCGGCAAACCAAATTTCTCCCTGCTCCTTACTTCCTCTCACCCAGTGAGGAACCATGCACGGCTGCAGATAAATGGTATCAACACCTATATCTTTTAACATGGCCTGGGTAAGAAGAACGGCCTTATAATGATTTGCTGAGCCGGATAGTCTTGGGCCTACCTGCTTACACAATCTTTTAAGGTTAGTGTAAACGGTGCCGTTAGTCATGGTTTCATCCACAATTTTTTTCACCATTGCAGCATCCGGACTTTGGGAAAAGCCTTTGAGCGCTATTGTAATAAAAAATAGAATGACAATATTTTTTTTCATACGCTACTTTTTATTTCGGATTTACTACTCCAACTACCTTGTCAACAATATATTTTGAATCTCCACGCCATGGCAATGTTGCCAGCTTTTCTTTATAGTGAAGGCTTATATCTTTCCCTTCGAGCTTACTAAGACTGTCTGCGACAGAGGCGTCTGCGACGGAGAATAACCATATATTATTTATCAATACGCCACCATTTACCGTGTTTATTCCACCGAGGTTTAACTCACCTTCCCAGGTTTTAAAAACATAACCCTTGTGAGAGAATTTTATAAGATGCCCTGCACGGTTTCCTTCACTATAAGTAAACGTTAGATTTACTAAAGTGAAAATGATAAAAATGGTGATAGCAATTCCCACAATCCATAATAAAAACTTTTTCATCAAATATTATTTTCGCAAACATAAACATTCCGTTCAAACTCCTGTTTCTATAAACGGCTCCATGCCTGAAAAAAGAAATTGTAATTTGCGCAGAATTTTGAATTTATCCGACTTATTACGGATGGTTGGTAATTAATTTTTGTAGTAAACACATTTGTATGAATATTGGAATTGTATGTTATCCAACGTATGGCGGAAGCGGAGTATTAGCAACGGAATTGGGAAAGGCACTTGCAGATAAAGGACACAATATTCATTTTATAACCTACCAGCAACCGGTAAGATTAGGAGGCTTTCATGCGAATATCTTTTATCATGAAGTAAGGGTGCCTACTTACCCTTTGTTCGATTATCCTCCTTATGAAACTGCACTTGCGAGTACAATGGTTGATGTAATCATTAATAACAATGTGGAGCTTTTGCATGTGCACTATGCAATTCCACATGCCTCTGCAGCATACATGGCGAGGCAAATACTTTTAAAAGAAGGAATAAATATACCAGTAATAACTACACTTCATGGAACTGATATTACATTGGTTGGCCGGGATAAAACCTATTCACCGGTTGTAACATTTTCAATGAATGAAAG
>JBDUEG010000122.1:0-8960 GCA_040002575.1 Ginsengibacter sp. | reverse complement strand
TGGTCGTCAAAATTTCTTTTGCGTTCTCAATCAATTTATTGTGGATGTGTTGCTGTGCATTTTGTCCCGTGAGGGAACGCAACATGTCACTTAAATAATTAGGAGATACATTTAAAGAACTGGCTAAACTGTTTACAGTCGACAGTTCTGGCTGGTTTTCATCTGCAAAAAATTTTGCTAAAACTGATTCAAACTGAGTTAGCAAATCATTGCTTGCAGTTTTACGGGTGATAAAATAAGTTAAGGTCTTCAACAGAAAATAATATGGAGGGGATGTAATAGATCTGAACAATTTTCAGTTTGTAACCATTCAGGATTTAAAAAATTAAAAAGATTTACAGAAAAATTGAAGTATTAGGATAAAGTGAAAAGACAAGCTATTAATTCTTAGCTAAAGCCTCTAATAGATCGCATAAATGTAAAGGGCAATTTTTTTCACAATTAGTAACTTTTCTACAGTTTTGATGAATTCCTTCCTATAGCCTGGCGCTAATGTTGCCTTTTTATTTCGGCATGGTTTTTTGTCTTCGATAAGAACCTAAAAACACAAAATCATGGAAAAAATAATTGATCTGAAAGACTTACTCAAACATGAAATACTTGACCTGTATTCAGCAGAAGAGCAAATCATTGAAGGATTGCCTAAAATGATTGAAAAAGCAACCGATCCTCAGCTTAAGCAGGCGTTGAGTTCACATCTTGAGATTACTAAAAGGCAAAAGGAAAGACTCGATGGAATCAAGGCAACTTTAATACAAGATAACCAGGAGGATAATGGATTTTTTTCTAATTTATTCGGCGGGTCAAACTCTGTAAAATGTAAAGGCACTGAGGGGTTGATCGAAGAAGCTGAAAAATTAATGGGAGAGAATATGACCGCTGAAGCAAGAGATGCCGCGATTATTGCCGCCGCTCAAAAAATTGAACATTACGAAATTGCAGGATACGGAACTGCCCGCGCTTATGCTTCTGAATTAGGCCTGGAATTCGTTGCTTCCAAGCTTGAAGAAACTTTGGAAGAAGAATATGAAGCGGATGATTTATTGACTGACTTAGCAGTTGGCCAGGTGAATATTGATGCAGTCAATGCAATTGATAAAGAAGATGATAATGAAGATGACGATTTTGATTATGATGAAGATAACGATATCAGTTCTGGCGTAGATACTAAGACTACTTCAAATTTTTAAGGAATTGATTTATAGGAAAGATTTCGGACTAATCACCCGGGATCTTTTTTTTATGCATATACTCTCAAAAATTTTTTAAGGAATTAAATCCCGAAAACGCAGTACTACGTAAATAATTTTCTTAAGTTATAACCAACTCCTAAAACCAGTAGTATGAGTAAAAATTTAATCGGGCAGAATTTACGGGCATTAGCAGTTTCATTTCTGTTTTTTATTTCTTTGAGCATTCTTTTTGATTCCTGCTTAGTTTCAAAAAATAAAAAGGCGATGTCAAAGAGTCCTGCAACCTTAAATACAGATTCCGAGAGTGGCAGCTCTGCGGGTACAAATATTGACGAGGTGAAAACTAATACGGCACAGCCTGTTTATAATTTAAATCCCCCCTTTGCCCTTCTAACAGCAAACTACGATGACCTTTTAAAAGTTTACAAAATGGGCAATTTTCATAAATTTAAGGTTATCCCATATCAAAGGAAAGCAGGCGATGATGTTAGATTATACTGCTATGCTTTGAGTACCGATTATGAAGCAAGTAAACTTGGACAAGCTTTTTATTTATCATCTGATGGATCCGGCGAAATTCCAAGGACATTATTTCATCCTATAATATACGATGATCTGGCACTTTCAAAGGAGGATATGAAACAGATTCTATCCGCAGAGCCTGTTGCGGTTATTTACCTTACCCTCGTTCCTCTTCTTGCAATTGAAAATGGCAAGCCCTACAATACTTACAGGGTTTATAAAAATGGCCATGATACTAAAGTTCAATTTAAGCTTTCTCCAAAAAATTTCAATTAATCGCTCGTCTTATTGATTTAATAAAAAATCATGCATTACTAAGGTTAACACTTTTCGCCCATGAGGGCGATTAGGTGTTTTATACTATAAACGGAATAATTAATCTTAATAGAATCTAAACTCCCCGATCATAAGACTTATGTCAATGGCTGAAATTAGGCTAACTAGAAAGACATAGCTCTATAGAAAGCCGACAAATTCCTGCTATATTTTAGTCATGAGGAACCCTCCCGGGCTTGTTTCCAGGCCATGAATTATTTCTTTTAAATTTTTTCGGAAGCACTCCATAGTGTCTTGTAACATTCAAAAAGCTCCAAGATAAATATGACAGTGAATTATAATTCAGGTAATTTTATAATTCACCTTGCTGACAACAGGATTGGTTTGATCTTTCTCTCATGTCAGCCCGGAAAAACACAGGGGAATGGAAGGGGAATGATAACCTTACAAACCGTGCAGGCTTTATCGAGGCCAATTTTTTTTTAAATTTTGAGCGAAGAAGAGAGAAAATAATTATTATTGGATTACCGCAAAAGGAATTAAACACATGAATTTAAAAGCAAACGTAGTATTAGTTGACGATCATAGTTTGTTGCGCAACGGGCTTGCAAGTCTTATAAAAAGTTTCGGTGACTACAATGTATTGTTCGAGGCTGATAATGGCCAGGATTTCATAAACAAGTTAAAGTCTAAAACGTTGCCGCAGGTTGTGTTAATGGATATTAATATGCCGGAAATGGATGGCTATGAAGCTTGCCTTTGGCTAAAAATTAATCACCCGCAAATAAAGGTACTGGCGCTATCGATGTATGATAACGAAAACGCTGTAATAAGAATGTTTAAGGCTGGCGCCAAAGGTTACATTCTAAAAGATTGTGATCCTGCTGAATTAAAGGCAGCTTTAAATTCAGTAGTAACGAAGGGATTCTACTATTCTGAAATGGTAACCGGAAAGCTAATCCACACCATCAATAGATTGGATGAGGAAGATAGCCAGGTGAAAAGTGTGACACAACTCCAGGAGCGGGAAATAAATTTTTTAAAACTCGTTTGTACAGAATTGACATATAAAGAAATTGCGGAAAAAATGTGTTTGAGCCCAAGGACAATTGATGGCTACCGCGACGATCTCTTCCACAAACTTGACGCTAAAACGAGGGTAGGCCTCGTTATGTACGCGATTAAGAACGGCGTCGTCACAATCTAAAATTTGATCTTTTAATAGCTTCTATCTTTCCATATACATCTTCTGATAAGCTGGCTAACAATCGATAGCCCAAATGCACATTTTGCATATTACAGACAATCCTGCCCGGATCCCGGCATTTTCTTCTAAGTGTTTTCTTCCTGTAAGGTGTTGTTTTACCCCTTTTTAAATCAGTCAAACTACCCTTGTACTGCAACCGCAGTTTATTGAATTTTACATTGTAAAGCCACTCACTTTAAAGCCAAATAAAATGGAGAATAAAAAATAATAGCATGACTTTAATATTAATGGTAATGATGTATTCTTTCATAATTACTAACACAAATGCTCAGGCTGTTTGTGGAAGAAATGATATCGATATCAAAAATTCAAATGTAGAAGACATAAACAACAACTATAAAAATTCTAAAAGCAAGATGAAAGCCGAATTCAAATTATTTAAAGCATTCAACCGGGACTACAAAAATGACAAGGAAGTAAAATGGTTTGTCGAGCCTAAAATTATATCAGCAACTTTCACAAGAGACGATATCAAAAACAATGTCGTTTATGATAGCGAGGGTCGTTGGTTGCGCACCGTGAAAACCTATAATGAAAATAAATTAAACCCGGTTACAAAAGAAATAGTAAAAAGCAAGTACGCTCATTATGAGATTTCCGAAGTTCTGGAAATTGAGGACGGGGAAACGAAATGTTATTTTATTTACCTCGAAGGCGATAGCACTTTTAAAGTGGTAAAAATTATGGATGGTGAAGTGCATATTTACCGTCAATATAAAAAGCAAGCATATAAGGGTAGCTAAACTACCCTTATATTAATGTTTAAATAGAAGCTCCGGGTTATGCAGCGTCTTTACTTTTAAAACCTTGAAAAATAATTAAGTTATTTCGAATATATTTTTATCCATTGGGTAAAGTTTAACCCAAAACTGCAATTTTGCTGCCTATTCAAATCTGGAAAATAATCTGCATAATTTTTGTGTCAGTAATTTTATGCCAAGGATATTTGTAATCGATGACGATAAGGATCTCTTGAAAGTCGTAAAGTCGTTACTCGTTAAAAAAGGATTCAGTGTTTCCATTTATTCAGATTGGGAGTTGGCCAATGATGACATTAAAAAATATGAGCCACAGTTAATCCTGTTAGACGTTTTTCTCGCAGGTATTGATGGTTTCGAGGTGTGTAAAAAACTAAAATCAAATTTCGCAACCAGCCACATACCCGTTTTAATCGTCTCTGCATATCCAAGAGTTGCTGAGAAGGCAATTTATGAATACGGAGCCAATGATTTTATCTCCAAGCCCTTTGAATTGGATGAATTGATAAGTAAGGTTCATAGTATGTTGTCGCAAGCCGGCGAATCTGTCTGAGCGAAATGCTAAGAGATCTTACTTTTTAAAAAACTTTCTATAGCACTGCAGGGTACAAAAAATGGCTTGCTGAAAATAGTAATATTCAATAAGCTACCGTTCACGTTATAGCTCCCTTTAACTGAATTTGATAGCAGGCTTACTTCGAAATTTCCGGAAGTATTATCGCCGTCGAATAATCCATTTTGTGATTCAACCGCTGACCTCGCTTTGGCAAGAATTGCCGATGGGTCTCCGGAGTATGGAATAGAAAAATTACAATTTGACATTTTAATTTAGTTAAATAGAATTTACAAATATTGGTAACAAATTGCTTCAATGAAAACAAAATATCGCAGAAGTATTATCATATTTACTGCCAAACATAACTCACATGTATTAATTAACGGACTTATTTGATTTTACGGTAAATTGAACTCAAAATAACCATATGAATAAATTTATCATACTCGTTTTAATTACAGCCGTGGGCTTTGGAGGGACGCAAAGTGCCATAGCACAAAAGAAGCAATCATTATATGCAGCACCTTTAGGCGTGGAGTCTTATACATTTCGCAGAAGCTTTCCTGTTAACGTGGCAAAAACGTTGGACACCATTAAAATGATGGGATTTACAGAGATAGAAGGGGGGAGCAGCGGCATGTCGCCGGAAGCTTTCAAAAAGCTATGTGATGAAAGAGGCATCAGTATTCCTGCTACCGGCACCGATTATGCGCAGCTCGTAAAAGCTCCCGACTCAGTTGCATACACAGCAAAAAAGCTGGGCGCCAAATATGTAATGTGCGCCTGGATACCTCACAAAGGTGCCTTCACTTTGGACAATGCAAAAAAAGCTGTGGAAGATTTTAATGCGGCCGGCAAAGTTTTAAGCGACAATGGCATTACACTTTGTTATCATGCACATGGTTATGAATTTCAGCCTTACGAAGATGGGACACTGCTTGATTACCTTATTAAAAATACAGATGCCCGCTACGTGTCTTTCGAGATGGACATATTCTGGATACAGTTTGGCGGCGGCGATCCCGTTTCATTATTAAAGAAGTATGGAAACCGTTGGAAGCTTATGCACTTAAAAGATATCCGCAAGGGAACCGTGAAGGATCTTACCGGCGGCACTTCTGCGGAAAATGATGTGCCACTTGGTACAGGCGAAGTTGATATTCCTGGCATATTAAAAGAAGCCAGGAAGATTGGAATAGCACATTATTTTATTGAGGATGAAAGTAATCTTGAAATGACAAATGTGCCGCAAAGCATTATGTATCTTAAAAGCCTGCAAGAGTAAATACTTATAAGCTCCGCAAATGGTAGCAGTAAAATCCAAATTAATATGTTGCATTACAGGGATGCTCTTCAAAGTGACCTCGCAGCCATTGTAAATATTTATAACTCCACCATCGCTACGCGGATGGTAACAGCGGACACCGAATTGGTAAGTGTTGAAAGCCGTCAAAAGTGGTTTGAAGAACATTCTTCCAGGAGGCCTTTATGGATTGTTGAAAATGATGATAGTGAAACTGCAGGATGGATCAGCTTTCAATCATTCTATGGAAGGCCAGCGTATGATGCCACTGTGGAAATAAGTATTTACTTGCATCCGGCACAAAGAGGCAAGGGCTTTGGCAGGGAAGTGCTGCAACATTGTATTGATCATGCACCTGGCTTTGGTACAAAGACCTTACTTGGTTTTATATTCTCACACAATGAACCGAGCTTACGCCTCTTCAGGCATTTTGGATTTCAGGATTGGGCAACGCTGCCCGGTGTTGCCGTACTTGATGGAGTTGAACGTGATCTAAAAATTTTAGGTAAACGTATTGTCTGAAAGGAGGTTCAACTTAGTAGATGTGATGAACCGGTGTTGCTTACCGGTCTACAGGGTTTGATGGAAAGAGTGCAAATGAATTGTGTATGTTGGTTGGTAATTGCTACACCGGTAACTCAATCACAAACTCGGTAAATTCCCCTTCTTTTGTATTTACTTTTAGTTCACCACCATATGCTTTTGTAATGATGTCGTAGCTAAGAGATAAACCAAGCCCTGTTCCTTCGCCGGTTGGCTTCGTTGTATAGAAAGGTTGGAAGATTTTGTTTAATACTTTTTGCGGCATACCCATTCCATTATCATGCACGGCAATTGTGATTTTTCCATCCAGTTTTTTTGTAGTTACTGATACGATAGGGGTGTAGGCGCCGTTTAGTTGTTTTTTCTTTTCATTCACAGCATAGAAAGCGTTGTTGAATAAATTAAGCAACACACGCCCAATGTCCTGGGGAACGATATTTATTTTTCCATTATCAGTGGACAGCGCTTCATCGAAATGGGTTTGCATAGCAGCGTTAAAGCCTGGCTGCCCCGCAGACACAGATTTGTCTGCAGCTCTTATTCCCTGGTAAGCAAGTTTCATATACTCATCGGCCAACGCATTTATATCTGTGGGCTCTTTCAAGCCTCCGGAACTACGGCTATGCTCGAGCATATTTTTAACGATGGAATCTGCCCTCTTTCCATGACGAATAATCTTTTCTAAATTTTGCTTAAGGCTTTCATGAATTAGTTCCTGCTCAATTTTGTCATCCGGTGCAGTATCCATTTTTTCTTTTAGCTCATCAAGCAATTCTGCATTTAACTCTGCGAAGTTATTTATGAAGTTCAGGGGGTTCTTTATCTCATGTGCTATGCCTGCGGTAAGTTCGCCAAGTGAAGCCATCTTTTCTTTTTGTAAAAGCTGGGCCTGTGTATTTCTTAATTCTTCAAGAGCCTCATCAGTTTTTGACTTTTGTTGCTGGAGCAATTTATAATCTTTGCGTCTCTGGTGGTTACTGCGCCAAAGTAACAATGCAATAAACAAGAATACACATGATGCAAAAATTACCGCATAGAGATTTATTTTATTCCTGTATTTAACCTGGGCCAACTCAATAGCCTGTTGGCGTTGTTGCTCCTGCAATTTCAGGCTTTGTACTCTTTGTATTTTTTGCACATTGAAGATGCTGTCTTTTGTCACCATGCTCAATTCCTGGTAATGAAAGGCGCTGTCAAATTGCTTCGTTGATTTATATATTCCCGCAAGGAATGTACTTGCATCTACAACTACTTTTAAAAATGGGGCGCTTTGTGCAATTGATAAAGCCTTGTTCGCATAAAAGATTCCCGAGTCAGAAACTCCCTGTTGCCGGAACATTTTCGCAAGTCCAAAATAGTTGGCTGCAAGCACTTCATTATCATTAACAGCCTCCGACAAGGTAATGCTATGGCGATAGTTTTTTTCGGCGAGGGGAAGGTTATTAAGAGCAAGATAAATTTCACCATAATTATTTACAATGGCACCGATAAGGTTTTCATCATGAAGATTTAGTGCAAGCTGGTAGGCCTTTTCAGCATAGTATAAAGCGGAATCAGTTTTCTTCATGCGCAGGTAAATGCTGCTAAGGCTGTATTGGTCGAATAATATTCCACCGGTATCTTTTACGTTTTCATCAACCTCCATTGTTTTGAAAAGATAATATAGGGCATGTCGGTAATCTTCCTGCTCCGTGTAAACATCTGCTATATTAAAATAGGTGACCGCTATTGCACTCTTTTGATTTTTTAAGTTTTCTTTCATTTTTAGAGATTGCAGGTACATCTCTAACGCATTGGAATAATCGCTAACGGCAAAATATACATTGCCTAATGCATTTGTGCAATAGGCTTCACCGATTGGGTCATTAATCTTTCGTGCAAGTTCCAGCCCTTCCAGTGCATATTGCAAAGCAGTATCAGGATATGCTGATCTGTATGCAAAGCTAAGGCCCTCTAAAACCAACACCCGCTGCGGGCTTTCGGTAATAGTATCTAATACTTTTTTCAGGCTGTCCGTTTCTACATTCTGAGCATGTATATGTTCAGTCGTATTAAAGAGAAGTAAAAGCAGTAGCCACTTCTTCAATTTCAAGCTCATGATGAAAGTGAAATTATATAGAAAAAAATTATTGGGAAAAATTATTGCCGGCTAATTAAGTCTTTGCAGATTTTTCGTTCAAGTTGGCTGCAGCAGTTAGTGTAAAAGTTTTTGAAAAAAAGAAATTAATTCATTTACTGGAATCGGGTGGTCTTCCACGTTAGGATGGCAACTGTAACTACTTGCTGGTGTTGGTTGGGCTGCCAACATTAGCAATGGGTTATTTTATCATCGGCATGTATTTCTCCCGGTTTTCAATAATTATCCAAAGGTTTATCACAAACAAAACAATCGCTAATATCAAACCTGAAGGCGCATTTATCATATGGGTTAAAAGTACTCCTGCCATTACAGGGAAAATAATTATAGCTCCTAATGCTCTGTATTTTGGAATGATAACAAGTATTCCACCAATAATTTCAGCAACTGCAATTAATGGCAACA
>JBDUEG010000121.1:0-8990 GCA_040002575.1 Ginsengibacter sp. | reverse complement strand
TTTTTTCTACCACACTTGCATTTGCTTCATACCGTTTTACCAGGTCTTTACAAACCGGTATTTCAAATTCAGGGTCTTCGGTTAAAGAAACCCTGATGGTATCACCAATCCCATCTTCAAGCAAAGTACCAATGCCAATGGCAGATTTTATGCGACCGTCTTCGCCATCACCTGCTTCTGTTACCCCCAGATGCAAAGGATAACACTCTCCAAATTCATTTTGCATATGGTTGATCAGCAGCCGGTATGCCTGTACCATTACCTGCGGGTTACTGCTCTTCATACTCAATATAATATTGTGATAGCTCTCGATCCTGGCAAAACGTAAAAATTCCATTGCGCTCTCAACCATGCCATTTGCAGTATCTCCATAGCGACTCATGATACGATCACTTAGTGAGCCGTGATTCGTACCTATTCGCATCGCAGTCCCATATTCTTTACAAATACGAATAAGCGGTGTAAAGCGTATACCTATTCTTTCTATCTCTTCGAGATAATCAGCGTCAGAATATTCGATTAGCTCGAATTTTTTTTTGTCAACATAATTGCCTGGGTTCACTCTCACTTTCTCTACGATGCGTGCAGCAATCTCGGCGGCATTTGGAGTGAAATGGATGTCTGCAACTAACGGTGTAGTGTAGCCTCTTTTTCGGAGTTCCTGCTTAATGTTTGCTAAATTTTCGGCTTCTCTTTTTGAAGGCGCTGTAATACGAACCAGCTCGGCGCCTGCTTCAATACAACGGATACTTTGTTCTACTGTAGCTATTGTATCCATCGTATCCGTAGTGGTCATTGTTTGTATACGAATGGGGTTAAAATTCCCTAACAGCAAATCTCCAACCTTGACTTCCAAAGTAGCCAGCCTTTTATACGAGGTTAAAGATTCAGCATATAATTCCATCATTAAAATTTATGGGCAAAAGTACAATTTATAAAAAAAGTGAATCCTTAAGAAATTGTTAGTGGCTTTGAATTCGCAATTGAATCTATTAGGATAAGAGTCTACCAATCTTTGTCTGGCTTGTTGATACCCTCCCCTTTAATTTTATGTAGTTTATCCTGAAGTGCCTTTTCTTTTTCCAGCAAAGATTTTAGCTTTTCTTCAGCATCCTGCTTTGAAATTCTTGAAGGCTGGGGTTTTGGCTGAGCTTCGTTTTTCTGCTGGTCTTTCTTATCCTCATCTTGCTTTTTATCCTTATTATTTTTCTCGTCTTTATCTTTTTTGTCTTTTTTATTGTCCTGCTTTTTTTGTTCCATCAATGCTCTCTCAAGATTTTGTCGTGCATCTTCATCTGCGGGATTTAAAAGCAATGCGTTTTTATAGGCAAGTATACACTCAGGAAGCTTATTTGCTTTTTGGTATGAAACGCCCTTATTATAAAATGCTTTTTGCTTTATACTGTTTTCTTTGCTGTTGGTAATAGTATTATCAAAGGCATTTACAGCTTCATCAGTCTTCTCTTTCCTGTAAAATACATTTCCGATATTATAGCTTGCCGTTGTATTTTTTTCATCCATTTTTTGAGCATCTCCATAATAAACTTCTGCCTTATCGAAGTCATTGTTTTTATAAGCATCATTACCTTTTAGAATAGCATTTTTTGTATCCTGCGCAAATGAATAATTAAACATCAGCAACAATGAAAGACTGGCAACAGTAACTTTTTTACTTATCTTTTTTTTCTCAGAAATAAAAAACTCAATTATTAAAAATATAAAAGCAGCTGCCAGGAAATACTGAAAAAACTGCCGGTACGAATCAAAAGATTTATCAGTTATAACTGTTTCGCCGATGCCTGCTAATTTGTTTTTTATACCAGATACTACCGATTGGGTTGTTGTATAATGTTCGTAAATACCGTTTCCCTTTGCGGCTATGTTGCTTAATTCCTGCTCGTTTAATTTTGAAATTACCACGTCGCCTTTCTCGTCAATTTTATAGCTATTCGTCTCAGGGTCGGCTATAGGCGCTCCTTGTGCGGAACCTATGCCGATTGTATTTATCATTATACCATCCCCGGTGAGTTGCTTCACCACCTTTAGAGCGTCCTTATCATGATCTTCGCCATCACTTAAAAGAATAATGGCTTTGTAGGTCTTATCTTTTGGATTGAAAGCTGCACCACTCATTTTTAATGCCTGGCTTATCACAGTTCCCTGCGTTGGAATATCGTCCGGCGACGCTGATGATAAATACATTCTTGCTGCAGCATGGTCTATGGTCATTGGCATTTGCAGGTAAGCCCGGCCCGCGAAAACTACAAGCCCAATGCGATCGTCGGGTGAATTATTGATAATATTTGTAATCACCTGTTTTGCCCTCTCAAGCCTGTTAGGCTTTATATCTTGTGCAAGCATGCTCTTGCTTACGTCTAAGGCAAACATAAGATCGATACCCTTTCGGTTTACTTTTTGTTTGCCATCTGGAATTACAAGTCCTGCGACTGCAACAATGCAAAGAGCAAATGCCAGTGAGAATAAAACAAACTTAAATGAAAATTTTTTCGAAGAATAATTAGCAGTTAACTGCTTAACAAGTACAGGATCACCAATCTTTTTTGCGGCCTTTTTTTTCCACCTGGTCACCAACATGAATAGCAATATTATTACCGGGATTGCGGCAAAAGCAAGAAGATATTCTATGTATTGAAAATGGAGCATGAACAGCTGCTAAATTATTAATGAATGCTTATTGAAAATTGTTAATGTTGCGTAGAGACACAATCCATTACGTCTTTATTTCTCTCCTTTAAAAAATCCCATTTCTTTTAAAATTCCCTTTGTAATATTCATCCTTACAGCTTTCATATCAATATTTTTATCTGCAGATTTTACCAGGGTTACAAAAAAGTAAACATGCCTGTTCTCTTCAATCCAACCTACTACCCAGCCAATAGCATTATCTTTTTCATCGGAGCCCCATCCTGTTTTATAACTTAATTTATAAAGCGTATTATCTTCCTGCAACATTACATTTCTCACTATCTGCTGCGAACGTTTTTGGAAAGGAAGCTTATCAAAGTATAATCGTTTTAACAGGCCAAGTTGTTCATCGGGCGAAATTTTCAATGTATTATTCAACCAGAAGGAATCAACTGGGCCGGTGATATTTTTGTTTCCATATTGCAACGTGTCAATCCAATGTTTCATTGTATCTCTTCCTATTCTGCGTGCCACTTCCTGGTAATATGGAACAGAAGAGACTTTAAAAGCCTGTTCCATGTTAAGATCCTTATTCCAATCGTCGTTTGATCTTTTTATGCTGTCCCAGTTGATAACCATTTTTTCATCAGTGATCTTCCCGGTTTCTAACCCAATTAAAGAGTTTACAATTTTAAAAGTCGATGCGGGCAAAAATCTTTGCGTATCCAGCTTCATGTTATAAACAGTGATATCGCCATTTGAATTGTCCAGCATGGCAAAGCACCCATCAACATGTGCCGGGTCAAAATATTTTTTAAGGTCATTATCAATCTTAGCCTTATTAACCGAGCAGGACATGAGACCGCAAACACAAACTGACAAAACAAACGAAATAAGATTTTTCATAGAAAAAATACTGGGATTATTTAGATAAGCGATAAGCAGCGGTGGCACAAAGAGATTCATAAAATTCATCTCCATACTTTCTTACAATCGCCTCCTTTAAAAATATGTGAACAGGAACTTTTAATTTTTTCCCCAGTTTACATCCTGCTTTACAAAGATCTTCTCTCGGCTCATAATTTACCAGGTCAGATTTGCCCGGTTTACCCTTTGTTATTTTGATCGGAAATAAATGACAGCTCAAAGGCTTCTTCCAGGTGACTTTTCCATCATTATAAGCCTGCTCAATTCCGCACTTTACAATTCCTTGTTCATCCTGTATGCCATAAACACACATACCGGAAGAAATGGTGGGGGTAACCCATCCAAATTCCTGGTCATACACATACAATCCTTGACGCTCCAATTGAGCTTTCGATTCCGCTGAAAGATAAGGCAGAACAGAGATGTATGCGTTTGTTAATTCTTTAAGCTCACTATTTTCCAGCGGAGCGCCGGCATCTCCATCAACACAACAACCGCCCTTGCATTTCACAAGATCACAAACGAACTGTTCCTCAATTACCTCGTCGCTTATTAAAACATCCCCAATGCTAATCATGATGCAAAGATAGGTTAGGTCAATCAGCTAATTAGCTGATTCGTTGATTAACTAATCGATCATTTCCATTCAAGAGTGTTGATAAGATGTTTCATGTCTTCCTGTAGAAATTCGTTTAAAGGGCGCAACGAATCTTCATTTGGCGTAGCATCGAAATACAAAGCGCCTCTCAAAAAGTTATGCGTTGTATCTGAAAGGAAGAATTGCTTTGCAGTTGCCACACTTCCTGCCAGCCGGAAAAATATTCCTGAAATATTATGGGGCGTTCGCATTACGCTGTCTTCGATTGACGATGCTTTAATATCATTTTTATAAGTAAGGTTATAGGAATCATTCACCATTTTTTCGAAAGAATTTTTGCCTAATGAATCTTTATAGCCTTCGGAAGTTTTTACTTTATACACTGAGGATCCGCCAATAGTTTTGTAGCTAATAAAAATTTTACCGTTGAAGGAAGGGAAATTTATATTTATCCAATACGGATTTTGATTACTGCTGTCAAAATAAGAAGAGTCCCTCACAACGCTGGCATAAACGGGATATTCGAACGAGTAGGGAAAACCCGGCTTGTCAAACTTTACGTAGGCGTGTTTAGGAAAATCAATCTTAAAATATCCTTTCTTTTTTGGAGTAAATGTTGAGTTACAGCTTACCAGAAATATCGCAGCAGATAATAACAGCAAATAGCACGCAGAAAGATTTCTTTTCAAGTCATGGAGTTTGTTCATTCTTTCCCGGTTTCAAAATAATTTTTACTTTTTCAATCCGGTTCTTATTTATTTCCAAAGGCACAAATGTATAATTGCCAGAAACAACACTTGAATTTACCTGTGGGAATTCGCCGGCTATCTCAAGGATAAGGCCGGCCAGAGAATCGCTGTCTCCCCTGATCTTATCAAATGTATCTACCGGCATTTTTAATGATTTGCAAACATCGTTGATCATAGTTTTTCCTTCGAAAATATAAGTGAAGTCATCCAGTTTTTTATTGCTGGTTTGTTCATCATCAAATTCATCCTGGATATCACCAATGATTTCTTCCATCACGTCCTCAAGCGTTATAATTCCCGATGTGCCGCCAAACTCATCTACAACTACAGCAAGGTGTATCCTCTTATCCCTGAAGTCCTGCAAAATATCTTCAATTAACTTTTGTTCGTGTACATAAAATACGGGCCGCATCAGCGGGTGCCAATCAAATATTTCTTCATCAAGATGTGGTAAAATATCTTTTGTATGAAGTATCCCGGTGATTTCATCAAGGTTATTCTTATAAACAGGAAATCTTGAGTAATGCATTTCTTCAACCTTACGTTTTACATCCTTAAAAGTTGTACTCAATTCAATACCGCTAACGTCAAGGCGTGTTCGCATCGTCTGTTTAACAGTTGTGTTACCGAATTTTCGTATTCCCTTTAAGATTTGCTTTTCTTCACTTGAAGCTTCATTTTCTGGCAAGAGATCAATTGCATAGTCAAGCTGTAAATCATCCATACGGGAGGATCTTGAATTAAAACGCTTCTCTATTCTATCGCTCAAGCCTACTAACCGCGTACTTATTCTAAAAAACAAACTGTTGAAAACTTCTATGAGTAAAGACGCAGTAGATGCAAACCATATCTTATGGTGAGTTGCCCACACCTTTGGTAATACTTCGCCAAACAATACGAGGAAAAAAGTGATGACTACAACTTTAATCAGGAATTGAAAAATGCCCTGTATACCAAGTGTCGTAACCCACGTGTCCATTAAAGCATTTGAAATAAGGACTATCCCAATGTTTACAAGGCTATTCGCTATAATCATCGAAGACAACAGGACTTTTGGAGATTCCAGCAGGTTAACAATTCGCCTGAAAGAAGGCTGCTGCCTTGTTTTAAGTAAATTAATATCTTTTAGTGTGAGTGAAAAGAAAGCAACTTCTGAGCCCGCCACTAAAAAAGAAATAAAAAAAAGTATAATAACTGTGAAAAGAAGTATAGTGGTTGCAGCAGGTGTAAGTAGCAAAAATAAAAATGAATGTTGGCTGAAAAAACTTATCGAATGATAATCCAAAACAAAATTTTTAAGTTAAAGTGTGGCTGGATACAAGATTATGTAACCAACCTTTGGGGTTTTAAAAGGGTAATTTTTCTGAGCCTTCATCTACAGGTGGCATCTCACTTCCCGGCATATTTTCAGTAGAATGCTCACTTATATGTTGATTATTATCTGATCTTTTATCAAGCATAATGAGATTATCCGCAATAATCTCAGTTGCCACTTTTTTGTTATGATCCCTGTCTTCCCAATACCTCGTCTTCAAGCGGCCTTCTATATAAACCAGGCTACTCTTATGCAGGTATTTTTGAGATAGCTCTGCAAGGCCTCTCCATAAAACTACGTTATGCCATTCAGTTTGAGACATTAATTTTCCGAGCTTGTCCTTATATGTTTCGGTTGTAGCCAGTAGAATTTTAGCGACCGGAATATTTCCTTCGAGATATTGTATCTCCGGATCTTTACCCAGATTACCGACGAGGATTACTTTATTTACACCTCTCATAGTGGCTCTTCTTAAATTAAGCAAATACTAAAAAACCAAATTTAAAGATACATTTTAATCTTTCAAATATGAGGTGATAAATTTTGGAAATGGCAACAAATCAAGTTGTTCTTTCGTCACTAAACTATAGCCCTGTTCAACGTCAGGACCATCAATAAGGTTGATATGAATAAATTTCCCTGTTATCGTTTGATGAGTTAATTTCTGGCTGAACGTTTTGGAAACTTCACTGATAGAAAAGCTGTTTTCTGTAAAAATACCTGGCGCCTTCAGCTGAACTTCATCTAATAATTTGTCCGATTCAATAAGGATAAATTCATATAAGCCTTGCCAGATATCTTTGCCTGTTCTTTTTTTTACATAAAATTGCTCCTTGTACTCTGCGATTAGGTAAGTAAAAAAACGCTCTCTCCTCTTAATACTTTTTGTTTTTAACGGAAGGCTATTGACTTTATTCGTTCTGAAAGCAGTGCATTTTAATTGAAGAGGGCATTGCTCACATAAGGGGATTTGCGGCTTACAAATAATAGCGCCAAAATCCATAATAGCCTGGTTGTAAATACCAGGGCTTTTTTTATCAAGCAATTGGGTTGCTAAGGTTGCATATTTCTTTTTTCCCTCAGTGGTATCGATAGGATCGTCCCATCCGAAAAACCTTGATAACACTCTAAAGACGTTGCCGTCAACCACCGCATACGGCTGGTTCCAGGCAAAAGAGGCGATCGCAGAAGCTGTATAGCTGCCAACCCCTTTCAATGCAACAATGTCTTCGTATTTTTCAGGAAACTTACCGTGAAGCTTTGTTGCAATGAATTTTGCCGTCGCAATTAAATTGCGGCATCTTGAATAATAGCCAAGACCTTCCCAATGTTTGAAAACTTTTTCCTCTGGTGCATCAGCAAGGCTTTGAACATCGGGGAACGACTTTATAAATTTGTAATAATAGCCCAGGCCCTGGCTCACTCTTGTCTGCTGAAGAATAATTTCACTTAGCCATATTTTATAAGGATCTTTTTCACCCTTCCAGGGCATCTCTCTTTTATTTTCACTAAGGTTCCAGGAAAGTAGGATTTCAGTAAATAATTTTTTATTTTTCATTCAGAATCAGGCAACATAAATTTACTAAGGTGATGAGTGCAAAGAATAAATGTAAATTATTCAGAATGAATTTAAAGTGAGATTTATTAGTTTTGTCTACCTGGTTGAACATCGTTTCATTAGACTCTTTCTTTATCATCCTATTTTTAATTTTATTAAAATGAGAAAAGCAGATTTGATTAACCAGATTTCAGAAAAAACAGGAATTCCTAAAGTCGATGTATTAGTAACCCTGGAAACGTTGTTTAAAGAAGTTAAAGAATCTCTTGGCAAAGGGGAAAATATTTACATCAGGGGATTCGGCAGTTTCATCACTAAGAAAAGAGCCGCCAAGATCGGGCGAAACATTAAAAAAAATGTTGCAGTCGCAATTCCTGAGCATTTTATTCCTGCATTTAAACCGGCAAAAGAATTCGTTCAGGATATTAAAAGCAAGAACATGGCTCAGAAACCTGAATAACCCTACCTTCGCTTTCCAGGAAAAAAAATCCCTGTAGAAACTTTGATTAAAAGAATATTGTTGGTAGCAGGCGGCCTCGTCTTATTATTTGTTCTCCTCTTATTTGGCAAAACTGAAACCACCAAAATCGATGACTCGCCTCATGCAATTGCTGAAAAATCCGCTTTTAATATTCAGGATATAATAACAAGAGAAAAGCAAAAACTTACACCGGCTCAAATTATAGCAGTATCAAAACTTGAGAATAACATTACCCGCGGAGATCTTAAAAAACAGGAAGCAAACCAATACACATCGCTGGCAGATTTCTGGAAAGATTCCATACAAAGTTTTCTCCCCTATGCTTATTATTTAAGCGAAGCGGCCAAATTGGATAATTCGGAAAAAAGCCTCACCTTTGCTGCCCGCTTAATTTTAGAGAAGATGAGGAGAGAGGAAAATGTGGCAGTAAAAGCCTGGGAAGCACAGGTTGCAGCATCGTTATTTCAACAAGGATTACAGCTTGATCCGGGCAATGATGATCTGAAGGTTGGCTTAGGAAGCTGCTACGTTTACGGTCAGGGTATGAGGGGCGATCCGCAGCAAACGATGAAGGGCATACAGCAGTTGCTGGAAGTGGTAAGGAAAGACTCTAATAATATGCAGGCGCAAATGATTTTAGGAATAGGAGCCGTTATCTCCGGCCAGAATGAAAAGGGAATAGAAAGGTTACAAAAAGTTGTTTCATTTGATCCTCA
>JBDUEG010000120.1:0-8999 GCA_040002575.1 Ginsengibacter sp. | reverse complement strand
GTATTTATAAAAGCCAGGTCTTTTAAATTTAGTTTGAATGTTATTGTTTTTGATTCGCCTGCTTTAAGTTCAATTTTTTCAAAGCCACGCAGCCTTTTAACGTCGGGAGTAAGGGAAGCAATAAGGTCTGATACAAATAACTGGACGACCTCCTTACCATCGCGGCTACCTGAATTTTTTACGGTAACGTTTATTGTTGCTGTTTCGCCAGGAGAAAATATTTTCTTACTAACGGTAAGATTGCTGTATTCAAAAGAAGTATAGGACAACCCGAAGCCGAACTCAAACTGGGCATTCGATTCACCGCCTTGTGGATTGCTATTTCCTTCAGAAGGTTTATGGATATAGCCTGCTAAAGAATTGGTATAACGGGGATAAGTAATGGGCAACTTACCGCTTGGGTTAACATCGCCCACAAGTATGTCTGACAGGGCATCTGCACCAAAATTCGACGGGAGGTAGATGTCAACAATAGCAGCCGCTCCGCCTTCAATTTTATTTATTATTCTTGGCCGGCCTTCATTCAGGATCAATACAATTGGCTTTCCGGTTTTGATCATGGCTTCTGCCAATGCAAGTTGGTTGTCAGACAGCGTGAGATCGTTTAAATTACCCGGTGTTTCTGTATAGCTATTCTCACCAACGCATAAAACTATATAATCAACATCTGCGGCGGCCTGCACAGCAGCGGCCATATTTTGAACAGAGTCTTCATAATACTTGCCTTTCATATTATATACCACACCCGGCTCGTATTTTACGTTTGAGGTTCCGAACTTTTTTTCCAAAGCCTCAAAAATAGTGTTGTATTTTTCTGCATAAACATCTGTTCTATCTCCCTGCCATGTGTACGTCCATCCTCCATTTAATGTTCGCATAGAGTTAGCGTTCGGGCCGGTCACTAAAATTTTTGCAGATTTTTGTATTGGCAAAATATTTTTATCATTTTTCAAAAGTGTGATAGATTCTGCTGCTGTATTGTAGGAGGCTTTTTCAAATTCTGCACTGCCAAGCTTAGGGTAGTCTTTTGCGTAAGTAACCGGCGTTTCAAAAAGTTGCAGCTCTTGTTTCACTCTTAATATTCTTGTAAGCGCATCATCAATACGGCTCATGGGCACTTTGCCTTCTTTCACTAAAGCAATAAGATCTGTACAAAATTCTTTATAATCATAAGGAATCATTGACATATCAATGCCGGCATTAATGGCAAGCATAATTGCGCCCTTTATATCTTTTGTTATGTGATCCCTCCGGTATACATTTTCTATATCCTGCCAGTCAGAAACGATAAAGCCGGTAAAGCCCAATTCATGCTTCATGATGTCGGTAAGAATATGTTTGTTTACATGAACAGGCACACCATTTATCAATGCAGAGTTTACCATCACAGTCCTGGCGCCGGCCTGCACTGCCGCTACAAAGGGCGGCAAATGATATTCACGTAAATAATATTCAGGTATCCATGAATCGCTTCTGTCATGCCCTGTTTTAGGGTCGGAGTAATCCATATAGTGCTTAACACTTACTGCAAGTTTTTCCTTACTTCCTAAAGGATCCTGTATGCCTTTTACAAAGGCCTTCCCCAATTCTGAAATCAAATAAGGATCTTCACCAAAGCCTTCCCATATTCGGGGCCATTGAGGATTGGTGCCTAAGTCAAGAACCGGAGAAAATGTCCATGGAACACCTGCAGCTCTCGATTCATAAGCTGTGATAACTGCGCCGTCGAAAACAAGCTGGCGATTCCATGTTGCTGCCTGCCCTATCTCTTGTGGGAAAAGTGTTGTGCCTGCTACATAGTTTACTCCGTGGTTATCATCAAGGCCATACAGTAAAGGTATCTTCATCCGGGTTTGATTTGCCGCCTCCTGTATTTGAGAAATAATATTATTCCACTGAGTAGCATTAAGAAGTCCCGGTGTATTTAGAATAGAGCCTATTTTGTAATTGACAACCGCATCTTTAAACTTATCCTGGTTGAAAGAAAAATTGCCATCCTTTATGCCGCCAAGCGATTCAATTGACACCTGGGCCATTTGCCCCACCTTTTCTTCAGTGGTCATTTGCTTTATCATTGCAGCAATCTTTGCCTCATTAGATTTATTGACCTGGGCCTGTGTTTTCGATATGCAAAGAACAGAGAAAATAAAAAAGATAGTAATTGATGCAGCAGCTTGTTTGATATACATAATCGTATTTAAGTTGTAAAAAATAGTTTCTATAAATTTTAAACGAGGAAAGAAATTCGTTTGTAGTAAACAACCATAACAAGCTCTAAAAATCGGAATAGTCTGTTGAGTGCATCACTATACTATCAATGTGCGATACCGAAACTTTATTTTCATTCTCAGGACGATTGGAAATATCTTTCCAAACAGCATCTTCGCCAAACTTCTTCCATTGTACACCGCGTTGTTCTGTACTTTCAAAAACAGGCATGTACATGAAGTTTGGCATATGGCTTCCTGAAACCACTTTAGCATAAAAAACAGGGTTAAACCTGAGACGATTAAAAATTTCTATTTCACCCCCGGTGTTAAACATCGCCATTTTCTTTTTGTGTAAATTTTCTGTCGGGCTCTCATAACTTCTTAATTCAAAAACTCTCTCCGGACTTTTTGCAGGAGGAATAATAAGATGTGGTTGTCCAGGGAATGCTTCCATTAAAACAGATTCCATTCTTTCAAAAGGGGCCTTATCAGCAGCGGCTTCTGTGAAAGGCCGGGCCGCACTTTCATAAGAACCGTCTCCATCCAGTTTGTGTGAAATATTCAACCATGCATCTTGCGATGCGAAAGGAATGAATACATAAACTGATTTATCAACGGCGGTATCATTGCTAATGGGTTTGAAGACACCAACGTTTTTTATACCGAGGCGGTGTAGGGCAGGCAGGTAGGCATCCCTTAAATAAGTATCCAACATAGCAACCTGGTCATCGCTTTTAGCGTGGTAAATTTTTAATTGATAAAAATCATTTTTAGGAGGTTCGGCATGTGCAAACACTGATATGATTATTAATACGATTAGTAATGAAAACTTCTGGCGCATAATTAATTATTTTCTTTCCATTCCACATGGAAATGTTTTTAAGCTAAATTCTTTTTTATGTAATTAAAACTTTTAGTAATGCTATCAAAAGGAGACCCGGGAGTCTTATCCTGCTCAACAAAGAAATATTTCAGCCCTGCTTTGGCTTTTTCAGCAAATACCCTTTTGAAATCAATAACACCATTTCCTACTTCAGTAAAATCTTTATTGCTGGTGTTGTCCATATCCTTTACATGCCACAGCGGAAATCTTCCCGGGTGTTGATTAAACAAGGCGATGGGGTCTTGCCCGGCTTTTGAGATCCAATAAATATCCATCTCCATTTTCACTAAATCCTTATCAGTTGATAATAAAATGTCGTAAGGATATTGATCGTTTTGTTTTATAAATTCAAAATCATGATTATGATAGCAGAGCTGGATACCCGCTTTTTTACACCTCTCCCCTGCGGTATTTAATTCATCAGCAACTTTTTTATAGTGATCTAAGTCTCCACGCTCTTCGGTAGATAGGTATGCACAAACCATATATTTTATTCCAAGCGCAGCAGCGTCGTCTACAGCTTTATCCCATCCATGTAACATAGTCCCCATTTGAACTTCGCCCTTTGGCTGTTCTTCCCCAAGGCGATAATGTCCACTAATGGCTACCAGGCCATTTTGTTTCAAAGTTGCTGCAAATTCAGCGGGTGTCATGCCGTAAAATTTTTGTGTACCCGTGTAAGTAGCAGTCTCAACAGAAGTGTAACCGATCTGTGCGACCTTGGCCAAAGTTCCTTTTGGATCCTGGCCCATAGCATCTCTTACCGTATATAATTGCAGGCCTATTAAAGAATTTTTCGAATTGCAGCCCGATGATTTTGTCATCAATAAACCGGCAGAAAGTACAGTAGATGCTTTGAGAAAATCTCGTCGTGTAGTCATATCAAGCTTTTAATTATGAGGAATAAAGAATCAGTTTCAATTTACACTTTTTAATGTGGTCAATAACACATTTATTCTGCTAAACTTATTGACGCATTCACTAAGGCTAAGTGCTTCATCCAATTATTTCGTGAGCTGCTTTCGAGTACAATGATTCCGTTTTATCAATCCTTTTAATTATCTCTAAACAAGCTCTTGTGTTGTGGTATGGGCATTTCCAAACTCCTATCTTATCTTCATCTATTACTTTGTAGTCATCTTTTATTCCCCAAAGCCATTCCCCATTTTGCTTATCAAGAATATACTCCTTCACAAAATGCCAGCTTTTCATTGATTTCCCGAAATAATCTTCCTTGCCTGTAATTTGCCATGCGTTAAAAAAACCGACCATTGCTTCTGCCTGGGGCCACCAATGTTTTTCTTTAATGAGATGGTCGTTGTCGACATCATATTCATACCAAAGTCCTCCGTCACTATCGAGGCCTTCTGCCGCCGCATCAGCAAGCTGTACAGATACAGTTTTTACTTTTTCAATAAGTACTTTTTCCTTTATAATCCCGGCAGCCTCCTGTATCAACCAGGCCGCTTCAATATCATGACCATAAGAAATAATATCAGAGCGCTTGTTCCATTCATCATCGAAAAACAAAATCAAATGGTAATTGTTCTTATCAATGATATGTTCTAAAAATATAAGGATTAGTTCCTCTATTTTTTGTTTCAGATCTTCATCGGGCCATATTAAATACAGATTTGCAAAGCCCTCAAGAATATGCAAATGGGTATTCATTGACTTTCTTTCATTTGCATCTTTCTTGCTTAGTCGCAGGTCATCAAGCTGCTTCCAGTCCCCGGATAACGCCTCAATATATCCCCCGTTTATACTGTCATAGCTGTGATTAATAATATCGTAATATAGATCAATCGCCATTTTCTTTGCTTCACTATTATTAGTGCATTTATAAAATTCACTCAACCCATAAATTGCAAATGACAGCGCATAAAACTGTTTCTTTAGATCAAGTGGATTTCCTTTAAAATCCACACTCCAGTAAACTCCTCCAAATTCTTTGTCAAAAAAATAATCTCTGATATAGTTAAATGACCGATCGGCTGTCTGAAGGTAAGCCGCCTCGTTAGTTAGCTGATAGGCGGAAGAAAATGCCCATAATATCCTGCTGTTTAAAACAGCACCTTTTGGTGCGTCGGGATAGACTCTTTGATAATTGTCAATCTTTCCATAAAAGCCGCCATTGGTGTTGTCAATTGTTTCTTTCATCCAAAAAGAAAGGATACTTTTTAGCTGATCATTCATTTCCTTCCGGTATGTGTTAATCAATTCTTTCACGTCACCAAATAATCGGTTCTATCATTGTTAGAAAACTATCCCGCCGTAACCGTTTCCTTTTGTATTTCAATAAACTCTTTATTATTGTTTATTATCTTAAGAATTGTTTTTGCCGACGATTCGGAGGTAAAACCATCCTCAGGTGTATTGATAACATAGTCCAGCAACTTCTCTATAGTAGCGGTCGCAACATGCATTCGTAAGTCCGATGAAGCGTAGTATATAAAAACAGTTCCATCTTCTTCAGCGATCCATCCATTGCAGAATAAAACATTGGAAACATCACCGGTTCTTTCGTCACCTTCCGGAGCCATAAAGTAACCGCCCGGCTTATGAATAACTTTCGTGATATCTTTAAGATCAGTCAAAAAAAGATATAAAACATATCTTAATCCGGCAGCTGTATTTCTAACTCCATGTGCCATGTGTAGCCAACCTTTATCAGTTTTTATTGGAGACGGACCCAAACCATTTTTAGATTCGTAAACTGTATGGTACACTCTCTTATCAATTACAATTTCCTTTTTAATAACCGCATTCTCAATATCATCACACACTCCAAACCCTATACCGCCACCAGATCCTGCATTTATAAAGCTATCCTGCGGGCGTGTATAAAATGCATATTGGTTACCGATAAATTCCGGATGCAGCACTACATTTCTTTGCTGTGGAGAAGGTGTCTTCAGATCTGGTAACCGATCCCACTTCAACAAGTCTTTCGTTCTTGCAATACCGCATTGTGCTATCGCTGAAGACAGGTCGCCGGGAGCAGCATCTGGATCTTTTCTTTCCGTACAGAATATTCCATATATCCAGCCATCCTCATGTTCAACAAGGCGCATATCATATACATTATCATCGGGTATGCTTGCCTGTGGCAATACAATTGGCTTTTCCCAAAATTTAAAATTGTCAATGCCATTTTCACTTTCTGCTATTGCAAAGAATGATTTCCTGTCATTTCCTTCAACCCGGGCAACCAATACATATTTGTTATTAAACTTTATAGCACCTGCATTGAAAGTTGCGTTAATTCCAAATCTTTCCATAAGGTATGGATTGGCAGTCCTATTAAAATCAAAACGCCATTCCAATGGTGCGTGTGCCGCCGTAAGTACAGGATTTTCATAACGATTGAAAATGCCACTTGTTGATTCAAGCATTACATTTTGCTTCTTGACTAAACTTCTATGCACATTTTGCAAGAAGCGTAACCTTGTTTGAAAGTATTTACTCATGTACTTTTTTATAAAAATTTTACTTAGTTTTCTAACTTATTCCACCATGTCTTTTTAAGAATAACAGCAATTACTCCCAGCGCAAGAATTGTCACTAATAATGGAAGCTTCATCCAAAGAATTAGATACATCGGCAAAATGGTAAGGCACGATTGACCTATAATGCCCAGTACCACATTGAACATATCAAGCTTAAATCTTTTATTGGCCCTAAATAAAGGGTCTTCCTTTATTACCATTTCGTGAACAGGTTTCCAAAAGCCCCATGGCCGCACTTGTTTATAGAATTTTTTAAGCACATCGATTTCTGTTGGCGGAGCTGAGTAAGTTCCCACAATACAACCAATAAGAGATATTAAAAACAACAGTGGCCAATTATACAACGGCAGTCCTTTGAAAATAAATGGGAACACTAAAGCAGCGGCTATGCCCGCCATCATTCCCCAGAAGAACCCGCTTGCATTGAAGCGCCACCAATACCACTTAAGCATGTTAGCGGCAATATATCCTCCGTATAATGCACCTACAATCCATTGCAAAATCGAATTTACATCCTTTGCAAAAAAACCAAGTATGACCCCTATTGCTGCAACAATAATTCCTACAATATAGTTTAGACTAATAATCCTTTTGGTAGGAGCCGATGGATTTATGTACTTCAAATAAATATCGTTTACGATATACGCCTGTGCTGCGTTTAACGTGCCTGAGAAAGTGCCCATAAATGCACCGAGAAGCCCGGTAAGTACAATACCAAGGATGCCAACCGGAAGAAAACTATTAACGGCCCCAGGAAGTATTTTCTCAAAATCAGTTCCTCCGCCAGGCGCAGAAAGATCAAGTTGATTGTAATAAAGAACCGCAAGCACTGTAAGCCCTATCACCATGGTATATCTAACCGGCAATAAGATAATAGATACAAAGCCTGTCATTTTCGAAGCTTCTTTTGGCGAACGCGTTGATAAAACTTTTTGCATGTCATAGTTAGGTGCAGGCCCGGCAAGGCTCGCAAAAACACCTTTGAACAACATCATCATAAAAAATATTCCAAAGAGCCCAAAATTATCATCAGAGATTTTTTGCACCGCTGCCGGCAATATATGACTCCAATCCAGGTTAAGATCAAGGCCAAAGAAAGGATGATCCCACCCATTTGGCACATGCAGCGTTTGACCATGGAGGTGAGTGATGGCAATGTAACCAATTGCAATACATCCAACGGTCATAATACTATACTTGATGAGATCGCCTATTACTATACTATGCATTCCGCCAAGTATAGAATAGAACATAGCAAACAACGTAAAAATAATTCCATAGAAATGGGCAACATACTGCGGAGCGATATTAAATGGAATGTAAGGTTGCACTACATTCCAGGGAACAAATATTTCAATGAATTTCCCAAGGCCCACAAAGCCATAAGCCAGGAAACCCAGGCAACCTATTAATGCAAATACGACCACAATATTATGTGAGGCTTTTACTCCTTTTCCTTTTAAACCAAACCTCGTAGCCAGCCACTCCGCGCCGGTATCAGCATTGGAGCGGCGAAGCCATTTTGCAAGAAACATCATATTAAAGACCTGGTTGAAGACCGGCCATAACCATGGTATCCAGATACTCTTAAAACCGTAAATAAAACAAAGCGAAACCATCCACATTGTTCCGCTAATATCAAACATATCAGATGCGTCGCTGAGACCCAGCAAATACCAGGGCAGCTTTTTTCCACCTAACAGATAGCTCTCTTTATTTTCACGTGCTTTTTTCCTGTAAAACCAGCCAATCATCAACATGGAAACCAGGTAGAGAACAACTATTGATATATCTAAAAGCTGAAGTTTCATTTATAAAGTTGTTCTGTTGTTATATCTTTTTGAAACAGTGTGTTTGGTTCATTATAAAATTTCACAAAATCGTTTTCTGACAATTGCCCTTTGTAAGGCAAATAATATTCTATTTCTCCTGAAGCTTTTACACCTGCATTTCTCCATGCCAGCGCATAAGAAATTTTGTGATGAGCTAATGCTTTGTATAAAACATTTGTCCACCAGGTGCTATCGGGAACTTTACCATACCCAAACTCTGTGAGTGCCGGAATCTTGTTTCTGTCAAAAGCAATTTCTTCAAGCATTGAAAACATTTTGTCAGCGTCTTTTATGAATTCGGCGTTACCTTCTATTCCTCCTTTTCTTTGGTAAATATCAAAGCCGGTAATATCTGTCCATTCATCTCCGGGGTATTTTAAAAGATATTCTTCTTTGGAAGAAAAACGATCAGTATTATAAGCATATAAAAGCTGGTGAATATTTTTTGTATCTCTTAGATAAGATATGGTGAAATGCCAAAGCTCTTTGAATTCGTCCGGCGTGCAATGATCTTTGCCCCACCAAAACCAGTTGCCATTTAATTCATGAAAGGGACGAAAAATAA
>JBDUEG010000119.1:0-9087 GCA_040002575.1 Ginsengibacter sp. | reverse complement strand
CTAAAAAAGCTGCTGCAAAAAAAGCTGCTCCTAAAAAAGCTGCTGCAAAAAAAGCTGCTCCTAAAAAAGCTGCTGCAAAAAAGAAGTAATCTTGCAATTTTAAAGCACAGTATTTCTAAGTCCCGAATTTTTTCGGGACTTTTTTTTGCTCCTTCATATTTAGAACTGTATGAAATGCTTGCTGAAAGCAGCTTTCATTGACCTATAAAATAACTTTTATAATATTTCCATTTAATGTTATTGAATTTTTTACATTTGAAAATGGACAATTATGTAATAGCAAAATCCTTTTCGCTGCTCTCAAAGTTGATGGATATACATGGAGAAAATAGTTTTAAATCTAAAACATATTCTATCGCAGCATACAAAATTGAACAACTAACGGTTGACCTGCAAACGCTTTCAAAAGAACAAATATTTTCAATAAATGGCATTGGAGATGCCATTGGAAAAAAAATTATTCAATTACTCGATAAGGGGAAAATGGAAGAATTGGATGATTTAATTTCTAAAACTCCCGAAGGAATTATAGAAATGATGAAAATAAAGGGCATAGGTCCAAAAAAAATTTTTATCATTTGGAAAGAAATGGAGATAGAAAATATTGGTGAATTATTATATGCCTGTCATGAAAACCGGTTAGCTCTAATGAAGGGCTTTGGAAAAAAAACGCAACAGAATGTAATCGAGTCAATAGAGTTTTATCAACAGCAACAAGGCAACTATCTATATGCACAAGTTGTGCAACTTGCAAGTGATGTAGAGGCGTTATTAAAAAAATTATTTGGTAGTGACAATGTAAAAACGACGGGTGCGTTCTTAAGGCAAGCGGAAACCCTTGATGAACTCGAATTCGTTGTTGCACTTCCTGAAAAAAATGTTATCGATAATATTTCTTCCAAAGAGGAATTTGAATTTATTGAAAATACTCCTGCTTATATTTTATATAAATACAATCGCCTGATAAAAATAAAACTCTTCGCATCGGAGGAAGAAACATTCTTGCAGAAAAGTTTTGAAACCAGCGGATCAAAAGAGTTTATCGATGCATTTTATCACCATCTGAAAGTTTCTGAGTCGAGTGTTAAACTAGCAAAAACAGATACAGAAATATTTAAGAAAGCTGGATTGCAGTATGTACCCTCATTCTTAAGAGAAAATAAAGATATAATTGCTATTGCAAAGCAGCATAAAATACCTGACGTCATTAAGCCCGGCGATATTAAAGGAATAATACATTGCCATAGCAACTGGAGTGATGGATCCAACACGCTGGAAGAACTTGCTACCGCATGTGTAAAAAAAGGCTTTGAGTACCTGGTGATAAGTGATCATAGTAAGTCAGCGTATTATGCCAAGGGCTTAAATGAAGATCAAATAAAAGCTCAGCACAATTTGATAGATGAGCTTAACGATAAACTAAAGCCTTTTAAAATATTTAAAAGTATTGAGAGTGATATTTTAAATGATGGCAGCCTGGATTATAGTGATGCGATCCTATCAACTTTCGACCTTGTTATAACTTCCATACATTCCAACCTAAAAATGAATGAGGAGAAAGCAATGAATAGATTGCTGAATGCGATTGAAAATCCTTTTACCACTATTCTCGGGCACATGACTGGCAGGCTGCTGCTAACCCGAAAAGGTTATCCAGTAGACCATATTAAAATAATTGATGCATGCGCTGCCAATAATGTTGTGATAGAAATTAATGCGCATCCCAAGAGATTAGATATGAGGTGGCAATGGCTCGAATATGCATTATCAAAAAACGTTTTGATCTCGATCGATCCGGACTCTCATTCGATCGAAGAATTCGATAACACAAAATATGGAGTGTTGGTGGCACAGAAAGGGATGCTTACTTCTAAAGACAATCTCAGCAGCTTCTCACTGCCAGAACTGGAAAACTTTCTAAAGACCAGGAAGAAAAAATGATCTGATAAAGAAATGAGCCGAAGAAACGAAATCTATTATAAAACGGTTTATGATTCAACAAGGGGGAACTCCACAAAAAAAACTGTCCACTGATTTTCCAGTGTTTCAAACCAGATTCTTCCGTTCATTTTTTCAACTATTCCTTTACACATGGCAAGACCGAGGCCCGTGCCAGAAGTCTTTGTTGTAAAGTTTGGTGTAAATATTTTACTATGCATTTTCTGAGGGATACCGCTGCCATTATCTTTTATTTCAACCACGGCTCTGTTATTTACCAGACTGCTTGTTATATGTATTTCTGCGTTCCGCGTTTCGGGAACTGACTGAACTGCATTCTGTAGAAGATTTGTAAACAACCGGTTGATTTGGGTTCTATCACCTTCAATCAATAACTCCTGAGGATATAAATTAGTAATCGTCTCCACGTTTCGATCTGCAGAGAAAAGAGTGCCTACGTTTTCAAGCGTTTGGTTCACATCGAAAAGCTGGTTACGCACATTTCCAATATTTGCAAACTGTGCGAAGTCACTTGCTATTTGTGCCAAATGTTCTATTTGCTCCAGCAAAATATTAGCAACATATAAGGATATACTTCTAACCTCCGGAGAATTATTATCTATGGCTCTTTGAAGATATTGAAGATTGAGCTTCATAGGCGTGAGCGGATTTTTAATCTCGTGCGCAACCTGTCTTGCCATTTCCCTCCATGCGCCCTCTCGCTCACTTTTACCAAGCATCTCTGCGCTTATATCAAGCTTCTTAACCATCTTGTTGTACTCGTTAACTAACTCACCAATCTCATCCTGGCGGTTCCATACAATTTCTTCATTTCTTTTTTCAAGATTTACTTCTTTCATCTTATCGCTTATCAGCGAGAAAGAGCGGGTAATTCGATTGGTTATGAAAAGGGCAATAATACCGGCAACCAAAAAGATAAAAGCATTGAGGTTAATAATCGTTACAAGGAAATTTGAAATTTCATCCTGCAGTTTATTTTGCGATTCGAAATAAGGAATATTTATGTAAGCATACTCTTTACCAGTTTCATCTCTTACAGGCACATAATTACTTAAGTATTCCAGCTCACCAATTTTTTGTTCCCGGAAAAATTGCACATCTTTTAATTTATTCAAATGAAAGAAGGCAACAGGGTCCATTTTTTCACTTACAATTCCTTTCTTATAAGGCAATGGCAGTGACGAAACTTTAAGATCCCCATTAAGATCATACAAATTTATATCTGCAGCATGAATGGCCGCGACATTATTGATCATCTGTTCCAGTGTATTGTTAGATTCCTGGTCCAGGTCAATCAATTGCGTTTGCGCCATGGGGATAGAATCAATTGAATTTCGAACCTGGGCTTCCATTACATGAATTGTGCGGCTTAGCTTCTCCCTGTTGTTACTATGATACCGGCTTATGAAAAAAAGAATTGTAGTTACCCCAATTATTAAAAAGGAAAATATACTTATAGAAATAATAGTTCCGTGCACCTGGTTGCGTATTGTAAATTGCCAAAAAGACTTATAATCTCCTGAAAACAATTTTTCAGTTAAAAGACGGCTTAGAAGATTAAATAAAACAGTAATGAGCAAAAACGAACAAAATAAGTAAGCAAATAAAGTAATGGATTCAATAAAAAAATTGTCTTGTCTTGCTATTACAATTACTTTATCAGCATTCGCCCTTAACCATAATTCGTCATACCCATCATTATGAACTGTCCGGAATTCATTATAAGTAAATTGAGTAGAATCAATGGTTGTAGGGAACGAATAGTCGTTGTAGCTACTGCTTAACTGATTTTTTTTATATACCGCAAACGCATAAACGGAAGAACTTTCTATAGAGTTATTATTACCTTTTGAAAAAAGTTCGGGATATAGTGCATCGCTTTTGTATTTTTTTGGCTTGGACACTATAAAAATATATCCCTTCACAATTCCTGAAGTGTCAGTAATTGTCTTCTTGCTTATATAGTTGAAGCGGTCGTATGAAACATCGTAATAATAAAGATTGGGAATTCCGGTTGGCTTTCCCTGTGTTTGTATAATAGTATTCAGAGAATTAAAATTTACTGAGTCGTCGTTATATAGTGGTTGCTCGTTAGGATTAAAGGTGTAAATTTTGGTATCGTATTTATTAAGGTATCCTGAAAAGTTTTCGTTCAGGAGACTATCTTTTAAAAGATGATTTTGAATTGGCTTTTCCAACCTCGAAAAAGCTCCGGAAAGAAAATCGTTGTTAAAATCGGTAAGAACAATATTCATCATTAGCTCGCCGGAAGGATCAGCTTTGTTTGCGAGATTCTCTGCAAAGTTTTTTCTTTCTTCAAGTTCTTTCTTTCTATTGTGTAATATGATTACAGCCGTAATAGAAACTGAAAAGAAAAATAACCAGAAGATGAACCGCGATGAAATAAGGTTAAACGCCTGCAAAGAAAGCAGCTCAAAATTGAGAAGGTAAATAAAAAGTAAAAGCCAAATCAAAAGACTAAGATCAAAAGTTACAAGCGAAGAGTGAATGTAGTAGGATAAAAAAATAAGGCCAATTACCGAAATTGATAAATAGAGAATATAAGGCTTAGGTTTTATCTCATTTTTAATTGGTTGAAGAAGTATCTGGATCAGGAAAAAGTAACCTGTAGCTACACAACATAAAACTAAAAACCCCACAACCGAATAAATATTTAGAGTAAAAAAATTGATTACATCAAATGAGATCTGGGAATCTGATACGAGGCTTCTTACAATATTCCCGCAAATGATGGTAATGCCAATCATCAATATTGATAGAATAACAACGGCCGTGTGTTTTTTCAAATTCGTATTAAAGCTGATTCCCGAAGAGATTTTACGAAAGTGAAACCTGATGAATAATACTATCCATATAAATAATAGTGAATTGATCAGCAGATCACCAAGTGATTTCAAAACCAAATTAGATCCGTAAATAGCAGGATCAAATAATTCCAGCTGGCGAAAGTTTAATGGAATCGGCAAGAAGTAACTGAGAGTACGTAAGCCAAGAATGCCTGCTAAAAGCACAGCGAGTCCGGCCCAGAAGCCATCTTTTTTCACATAGAATTTAGCAAGCTTATGTAAAAAGAAAAGTACTAACAAGCCTGCGAGCACTTTTAACCAAAGAGAAAAAACATTGTTATGAGGAACTGTTATCTCACCCAATTTTTTAAGGTAGAAGATTATATTTCCACTTGCATCTTTTATACCAAGGCGTGTAGGCGCAGTGCTTATGGTATAGCTATCTTCGATTTTATCAACTGCCGTAAAAGAATTTCTGAGATATTTGTTTTCTACATAATAATTCCATTTTACCGGAATCAAGGTTACGATATGATATAAAGAATTATTACCGGTGCGGTGCTTTCTTTTTTCTATTATATACCATCCGTTTATAAGCTGCCTGAAACTGTTGCCATCCGGTTCATTAAGGATGTTTCTATCAGGTTCAATTACCTGGGTATTCCAGAATATTGGACGCTTGCCAACAAACGGTAAATCTTTGTAAATGAAAATGAAAAACTTTTTGTCAACAAGGTCTTCAAGTTGTTCCTTGTTGTACTGCCCGGCAATAAGCTTGTTTATTAGGCCAGAGTCCTGGTAGAATTTTGCAACATTTTTTTCGTTCCTTAGAATATCTCTGCGAATTACTTTCTGCACAGAATTAGAGGTGGCAATGCCACTCCAGTAGTTATCTATAATAAATGATAGAGTCAATAGCCATGCAGCTGCTATAAGCAGAAAGCCATTTCTTCCAAAAAAGGAATTTGTATTTTTAAAGATCAACTTACTATTTTTTGCTTCTTAATATCATTCCACATCGCATCCATTTCTTCTAAAGACATATCGACAAGATTTTTGCCGTTGCCTTTTGCAATTTCTTCCATCTGCGTAAAGCGCTTTATAAATTTTTTATTGGTTATTTCCAGGGCATTCTCAGCATCAACATTTAAGAACCTCACATAATTAATTACGGAGAAAAAAAGATCCCCGGCCTCTTCTTCTATGTCAACAATGTTACCTGAATTTACGGCTTCCAGAAGTTCATTTTTTTCTTCCTCGATTTTCTCCCACACATCTTCTTTTGTTTTCCATTCAAAGCCTACCTGTTTTGCTTTTTCCTGTAAGCGCATTGCTTTTATCATAGCAGGCAATGCTTTAGGAACGCCACTCAAAACAGATGATTTGCCTTCCGTCAACTTTATCTGTTCCCAGTTTCTCTTTACATCCGCCTCATCATTCACCTTTGTATCGCCATATATGTGAGGATGGCGTTTAATTAGTTTTTCACAAACTGAATCTATCACCTCCTGAAGAGTAAATTGATGCTGCTCCTCTCCTATTTTGGAATAAAAAACAATGTGCAGGAGCATGTCTCCTAACTCCTCTTTTATTCCTTTCCAATCCTTTTCCGTAATAGCATCTGCAAGCTCATATGTTTCTTCTATAGTTTGTTGCCGTAGCGTATGAATGGTTTGTTTTTGATCCCATGGGCATTTTTCCCTAAGCTCGGCCATGATTGTCACCAATCGCTCCAGCCCGATGTTATTTTTTGACATAACAGATTTTAATTTTGAAAAGCAGACTACAAAGAAGAAACAAAAGTAAGCAGGGTTACAAAAGGTTTGTTTAAAAAGTGGTTAAAAATACCAAACAAAATTCGCTTGCAAAATTAATGAGGTATTTTACACGTTAATAAATCTAAGTAATACAAAATCAAATTTCCTTTTGAAATGATTAAGAAACTTTCAACTTTCTTCACCCTTTTTCTACTCTTTTTATTATTGCATGTCGCTGAACTGAAAGCTCAATATTATTACAAGGATATATGGAACACTCAACAGTTATCCAGTGAATTTTCTATTCTAAAAAATGAAAAGCTAAGGACTGTCAAAATCAAAAGCTTCGAAGATGACAACGAACCAAGTGAAGGATTCTATTGCGAAAAAAAAATAAATGGGAGTTATACTCAATCGGAGATGATTTCAAAATCTTATATAACAGGCCAGTCATTGCTTATTTCTACCTATGATAATGACGGCCATCTTACAAAAACAGTTGATGATACTCCTACAACGAACAGCACAACTAGTTATGAATATGACGATAAGGGGCGGCTCACCATGGTACAGATATTTACAAAAGGAGACGATGACGCAGGCTCAATTACAGAAACAAGACAATATTACTATGATGAAAGCGGTCATCCGGCAAAGATGGAGCGCAAAAAAAATAATACGCTTGTAGCTAAGATTCAGTTTGTGCTGGACGATAAAAATAATGTGGTGGAGGAAAATGTGACCGATGTCAGGAGTACAGATAAAAAATATTATTATTATTATGATGACAAGAATCGTCTCACTGATGTAGTTCATTTCAACGACAGAGCAGGAAAGTTGCTGCCGGATTATATCTATGAATACAATACTTCAAATCAGCCAGTGCAAATGATAAGCGCTGCAGAAACCGGCGACAACTATTTTATCTGGAGATATTCTTATAACGATAAAAATCTTCGGGATACCGAAAGATGTTTCTCTAAAGAGAAACGACTATTAGGAAAGATCGAATACGAGTATAAATAATTTCCAACAACGGTCTATAGTATTTGATTAATATTAAATAATATAAGAACCAGGTCTGCAATTACAGTAAGCATCATTAATACCCGCACTGAAAGTAAATGCTTCTTAAAACTTCTTGCTGCAAAAATCATAGATAACACGCAGCATACTATTGAGGTAAAACCAATAGCACTTATATTGCGCATGAAGGCAGGATATTTGTGAAGGTAAATATCAATTTTTTCATTTGCATTCATGTCTGATTGGAACCCAATTGACAACCACATCAAAAAAAAGATTAAAGCAGGCAATAAGAAGGCTACTGCGATAAGAGCGGTTACCTTTGACGGGACATGGGATGTTGTTGCCATATTGAAATTTTGGTAAGTTAATAATTAAAATATATTAGAGCATCACGCGTTGTATTGAGGAATCTGCCTTTAGACTACGAAAATAGATAAACAATTCCTGATACTCTTTATAGACTAAATAGGTTATTTAGATTTTTGAAAACAATTGAAAATAATTGTAATAATTTTAGAAATAAACCCCTGATTTATGAACAGAATTGTAATGGAGAAAACTGAGGGAGACTTTGGATTTGAGGTCAGAGATCAAAACAATCATATACTAAGAACCGATAGCAGTGAGGAGTCCGGCGGCTCAAACTATGGCTTTAGACCCATGCAGCTCCTATTGTCGGCGCTCGGAACATGTAGTGCTATTGATATGATAGCAATTCTGAAAAAACAAAAGCAAACTATTCAGCAATTTAAAATTACCGTTGAAGGGGAAAGAGAGGAAGGAAAAATACCTGCACTTTGGAAAGCGATCACCGTTTTATTTACCATACAGGGAGTCGATAAAGATAAAGCCGAAAAGGCAGCCTTCTTATCAATGGATAAATATTGTTCCGTAGCAGAAATACTTCGCAGATCCGGAACTGAAATCACGTACAGGATTGATGTGATTGACTAAGGAAAACCTAAAGCTTCGGCCTTTTGAAGACTTAGGTTTAATTTTACAAAATGAACGAAGATTTTTTTCAGCAACTCTTTAGCCGGCAACAAAAAAAAGAAATTATTCCTTCCAATGACACTATTGCTTCGTGGGCATTACATCTTATAAGTTTATTATTTCCCGAACAATCTATGTGCGCTTATTCCTCAGCAAAGGAAATAGAAGAGGAATATAAAAAGCTTGAAGAAGATCTCGTCAACATCTTGAATGCAACACGTGCCTGCAAAAATTGCAACAATGAATTAATTGCAAAACAGTTTTTTGAGAATATACCGGAGTTATACCGGATATTAAATACGGATATTTATTCTTTAATTCATGGCGATCCGGCTGCCCGGCTTGAGTTTGAGGTGATACGGGCTTATCCGGGGTTTTATGCATTATGCTTTTACAGAATGGCGCACGAATTATTACAATTAGATGTCCCGCTTCTTCCAAGAATACTTACCGAGCATGCTCATTCAAAAACCGGAATTGATATTCATCCCGCTGCTGAAATTGGAGAACATTTTTTTATTGATCATGGTACCGGTATTGTG
>JBDUEG010000118.1:0-9194 GCA_040002575.1 Ginsengibacter sp. | reverse complement strand
TATGAAAAACCGAGACGAAGATAATAGGGAAATTATTATTTTACAAGACTTTTTATGAGATTCTGGAAATAAAAGTACTTATACTCGGTTTAATTTATTTAATGGCTATTACGGTTGATTAAAAGGCGATATCCTGAAATATAAATTTTGTATGAAGCGCTTCGCAGATAATTGAAACGGAATTAAAACCACCTTTTTGTTGTACCCCGGCTTTTGCCCCCAAGACCAAGAGATCCTAAAATACTTCTAACTATAGTTGTTCCTGCAGTTCGCATCATGCTTTTTACAATAGTGTTGTCTGTTACCTTTTCAAGCATCGATGGCTCTGGCTTTGCAGTCTTTTGGGTTGAGACAACAGCCGTAGCAGCATTCTCTGAAGCTTGTTTTAGCTTATCAGTAAGAATTTCAAAAGCACTTTCTCTATCGATCACCTGGTTGTATTTAGAAACTATTTTAGATTGCTCTACGATTGCTCCAAGTTCTGACGGAGAAAGTACGTCCATTCTACTTTGAGGAGTAAACATCATTACATGAGCGAGAGGAGTTGGAATGCCTTTCTCATTCAATAGAGTTACAAGCGCTTCGCCAATTCCCATTTGAGTTATAAGATCCTCTGTTTTGTAGTAACTTGTTTCAGGATAATTTTCTGCAGTTTGTTTTATAACTCTTCTGTCAACTGCAGTAAAGGCTCTTAAAGCGTGTTGAATTTTCAAACCAAGTTGCCCCAATACAGAAGCAGGAACATCCATTGGATTTTGGGTACAGAAATAAATTCCTACTCCCTTGGAACGTATGAGTTTGATTATGGTTTCTATTTGTTCTAGCAAGGACTGAGTTGCTTCCTGAAAAATAAGGTGTGCCTCATCTATAAAAATTACAAGTTTTGGCTTTTCCAGATCTCCTGCTTCTGGCAGTGTTGCATATATCTCTGCGAGAATTTGTAACATGAAAGTTGAGAAGAGCTTGGGCTTATCCTGTAAATCGGTGACTCTTAAAATACTTACCATCCCTCGTCCGTCATCGTTCATTCGCATAAGGTCATCAACTTCAAAACTCTTTTCCCCAAAAAATGAATCAGCGCCTTGTTGTTGCAATTCTATAACTTTTCTAAGAACGGTGCCTGTTGATGTAGTAGAAATATTTCCGTATGTACCCTGCAATTCCTGCTTTCCCTCATTGCCAGCATATTGGAGCACTTTGATAAAATCTTTAAGATCGAGCAGAGGCAATTGCTTGTCATCGCAATATTTAAAAATCATTGCGACTACACCTCCCTGTGTATCATTCAGCCCAAGAATTTTTGAAAGAAGAACAGGGCCAAATTCTGAAACCGTCGCTCTTAGTTTAACCCCTTTTTCATTGCTTAAGGATAGAAATTCTGTCGGAAAACTATCGGGCTTCCATGCCATATTCATTTTTTGGTAACGGTCAGTTATTTTATCATTCATTATTCCGCTGGCTGCTATACCACTTAAATCCCCTTTTATATCCATCAGAAGAACAGGAACACTGGCATTACTTAATCCTTCAGCAATCATTTGAAATGATTTCGTTTTACCCGTACCGGTTGCTCCTGCCAATAGTCCGTGCCTGTTTAGTGTAGATAATGGAAGGGAAATTTGCGCCTCTGGTACAACCTCACCGTTGAGCATAGCACACCCAATTGTTAACCTTTCGCCTTTAAACGTGTAGCCGTTTTTGATTTGCTCTATGAAAGAATCTTTATTAGCCATTTTAGTTTTTTTTGAAAGTTACAAAGTCACTATCAATTTTATGATTGTTTTAAATTTTGCATGCTTATTGTATTCGTATATGATCCTGAACTTAATATGTAAATCATTTCAAAAAAAACTGAATATCTTTATTCGCAATAAAAAAAATTAAAAATGGATAGTAAAAAACCGAAAATACTTATTTGTGAAGATGATCCAAACCTGGGGATGGTACTTAAAAACTATCTCGAGCTAAATGACTATGACGTTATCCTCGAAAGGGATGGGAGGCTTGGTCTTGCTGCATTTCAACGGGAAAAATTTGACATATGCCTTCTTGATGTGATGATGCCGAACATGGACGGATTCACAGTTGCTGAGGAAATTAGAAATGTAGATCCGGATATGCCGTTGTTTTTCTTAAGTGCTAAAACCATGAAAGATGATATAATTAAGGGCTACAAACTTGGAGCAGATGATTATATAACAAAACCTTTTGACAGTGATGTTCTATTACATAAAATAAAAGCGATCTTGAAACGCAATGAAGAATTGCATCGTGAAGAAGCAAATGCGGAGTATGATCTGGGACAATATCACTTTAATCCGCGGCTGAGGCAATTGGGAGCAGGCAAAGATGTACAAACACTTTCACCGAAGGAAAATGAGTTACTGAAGATGCTCTGTGAATACAAAAATGATTTATTGCCAAGGGAAGCGGCGCTGAAAAAAATATGGGGAAGTGATACGTATTTCAATGGCAGGAGTATGGATGTCTATATTGCCAAACTTCGTAAGTATCTTAAAAATGACTCAAGCATTGAAATCGTAAATATTCACGGGAATGGTTTTAGGCTTGTAGTACAGGAATAGTTAATAACCTCATCTATTCATTAATAAGGCAGCAGCGACAATCCCTGCGGTTTCAGTTCTTAGTCTTGTTTCTCCCAGACTTACAGCTATGAAATTCTGTTGGATAGCAGCGCTTATTTCATCATCAGTGAAATCGCCTTCAGGGCCTATTAAGATTACCCGTGATAGTGTAGAACTGTGAAAGTCTTTCAATGCCTTTTTCTCAATATCATTGCAGTGTGCAATAAATTTTTCCTCATTCGCATTATCTTTTATTATCTCTGAAAACCTGGTAGTTTCTTTAAGAAGAGGCATCCACGATTGTCGGCTTTGCAGCATAGCGCTGATTACAATATTGTTCAATCGCTCCGTTTTCAAAGTACTTTTTTCACTTCTATCACATAGCAGTGGAATAATTTCGGAGATGCCTATCTCCGTAGCCTTTTCTAAAAACCACTCAAACCTATTATTATTCTTAACGGGTGAAATTGCAATGGTGATTTTCAGGTTTGGCCTGGGGAAAAATTTCTTATTTGTTACAGCGACTTCAACCTTTTTTTTATTTAATAGTATAATAAAGGAGCTTAGCAATATTCCTTTACCGTTGGTGATATTAATTACTTCCCCTTCTTTCATCCGCAATACTGCTATATGCTTTGAAGTTTCTTCAGTAAGAAAAAAGCTCCCAGATTCCGGAATATTTTCTTCGTAAAAATAAGGTAGTTGCATTGCCTTTAGAACGGTGTATCATCATCAAATTCACCGTCATTCATTTTACTTCCTTTTTGTATATAAAGTCTGGCGCTATCACCATCAATATCTTTAACTGGTTTCCAACTTCCACCCTGTGGCAGGCTATTGCTGAAATCATCACCGTCATCTTCTACAAATTTTTGAATATGCAATAGAGCTTTCAACTTTATAGTATCAAGCTGACCGTTTCTATGTTTTGCAATTCTCACATGGGTTTCCCCCTTATTGCTCTCTCCCAACTCATTTGAAGTAATATCATAATATTCGGGACGGTATAAAAACATAACCATATCAGCATCCTGCTCAATTGCGCCGGATTCCCGCAGATCACTAAGCTGCGGCATTTTATTTCCCTCTTTTCTTTTTTCCACCTCGCGGCTTAACTGGCTAAGTGCAATTATAGGAATATTCAATTCCTTTGCCAGCCCTTTTAAATCTCTTGAAATCCTGCTAATTTCCTGCTCCCTGTTGCTGTTACGATTCTCGCCGGCACCACTCATCAATTGCAAATAATCAATTATTATAAGGCCAACATTGTGCTTATTCTTTAATCTCCTGCATTTTGCACGCAGCTCGAAAATATTGAGAGCAGCGGAGTCATCAATATGTATCGGAGCAGATGCCAGTCTTTCTATACCTTTTTTATATAGTTGTTTCATCTCATGTTCTTCAAGCCGCCCCCTGGCAATTTTCTCAAGCCATATTTCACTTTCCGCACTAAGAATTCTTTGTACAAGTTGACCAGCGCTCATTTCAAGAGAGAAGAAGCCAACGACTGTAGGTTTCGTCGGATGAAGTGCAGCATTACGGGCAAGGTTAAGCGCAAATGCAGTTTTACCTACAGATGGCCGGGCAGCCAACACAATCAGATCCGAAGGTTGCCACCCATACGTAATATGATCGATGGAACGAAAGCCTGTTGGAACTCCGGTAATTTCATCTTGTCGGGTTCTCAGGTCTTCAATTCGTTGAATTGTTTTTACAAGCACAGTGTCTATACTTGCATAATCTTTCCGGAGGTGATTATTTGTGATTTCAAAAAGTTTGGTCTCTGCTTCATCAAGCAGGTCGAAAACATCAGTACTATCTTCATAAGCATCACCTATAATTTCACCGCTTATTCTTATCAATTCTCTCTGAATAAATTTTTGAAGAACTATTCTTGCGTGAGTTTCGATGTTAGCTGATGAAACAACTGAATTCGTAAGCTTTGTAACATAAAATGGGCCGCCAATTATATCGATCTCTTCCCTGAATCTTAACTCTTCTACCACAGTAAGTAAATCAATCGGGGAATTTTTTTGTTGCAATCCCTGCATTGCCCTGAAAATCCGTTGATTCGCTTCAACATAAAAACACTCTGGCTTCAAAATTTCAATTATAACGTCAAAAGCATTTTTTTCAAGCATAATCGCTCCAAGTACTGCTTCTTCAAGGTCTTTTGCCTGGGGAGGCACCTTGCCGAACATCATAGTTCCTAATTCAAGTGAGCCACTTTTGCGCCTCAACTTTCTATCTTTATTAAGGTTAGTAAGATCCATTTTTCAATAATCGCTTTTCTAAAATGAGAATAAAATAGTTATGTTTTGGGATAGGATTTTTTCATAGGGCGACTAAGGTAAAGTACTATTTTGTATTTAAAGAAATTGTTAAGCCGCTATATTTATACCACTTAAGTTCACAACCGTGTACACGGAAATCTTCTTGTTATCAACAATTGTTCAAACCTTTCCCACAATTTTAAAATATTTCCCGCCGAATCTCATTAATAATTAACAACAGGCTGTGCAGAAAAGATTTTCAATTTTAATTGCCTTTTGCGTTATAAAAATCGTAAGGCAAAACTGAAAATACAGGCGCAATTCTGGTGCTAAAATTTAATCTCATTCCCGAAACCGCCGTGGGCAACAACTTTAGTATGATCAATGATTTTTACAGTTGCATCTTTCTTATTTTTGAACTTTGCAGAACGGTAATGCAATAACCGACATACATGAAAATAAGTTACAACTGGATCAGACAATACTTACCGGTAGATGCGATTAAAGGCGGATCGGCGGATTGTCCAAAAAAACTTGGTTCAATTCTAACATCGGTAGGCCTTGAGCTGGAAAGTCTTTATAAATACGACGAAATTCCCAATGGCTTGCAGGGATTAATTGTTGGCGAAGTTATTTTCTCTGAAAAGCATCCGGACGCAGATAAATTGAAAGTAACCCAGGTAAATATAGGAGGTAAAGAAACGCTAAACATTGTTTGTGGAGCTGATAATGTTGCTGTGGGGCAAAAAGTGGTTGTTGCTCCGGTTGGAATTACTATTTATCCTCGCAATAGTGATTCTTTGGTTATTAAAAAAGCGAAAATCAGGGGCATTGAAAGTGAGGGAATGATATGCGCTGAAGATGAAATAGGTGTAGGTGCTAGCCATGCGGGCATCATTGTTCTCCCTGAAAGTACTATACCCGGCACACTGGTTTCGGAATATTATAAACCTTATGATGATTGGATTCTTGAAATCGGGCTTACGCCTAATCGCATTGATGCAATGAGTCACCTGGGAGCTGCGAAAGATATCTGTGCATACTTATCGCATCATGAAAAACGGGACGTAAAGGTAATTTCACCTTTTGAAGAAGTTTTTGAAATTGATAATTACAGCTTTCCGATAGTGGTGGAGATAGAAAACAAAGAGGGTTGTCCCCGGTATTCTGGTATTAGCATTTCGGGAATTAGTGTGGCGCCATCTCCTGCCTGGCTACAGAACAGACTTAAAAGTATAGGGATTCGGCCAGTAAATAATGTCGTGGATGTTACAAACTTCATTTTGCATGAAACCGGGCAGCCCTTGCATGTTTTCGATGCAGATAAAATAATTGACGGAAAAATAATTGTAAAAAATCTACCAGCAGATACTTCTTTTGTTACGCTGGATAATAAGGAACGTAAACTAAGTAATGAAGACCTGATGATATGTGACGGGCAGCAAAAGCCGATGTGCTTCGGCGGAGTCTTTGGCGGAATTGACAGCGGGGTTACTAACAACACCTATAATATTTTTTTAGAAAGTGCATGGTTTAATCCATCCTCCATTCGCAAAACATCGTTTAGGCATAATCTCAGAACTGAAGCTGCGATACGATTTGAGAAAGGCGTGGATATAAGCAACACTGTAAAAGTGTTGAAGAGAGCCGCATTGCTTATAAAGGAAATTGCAGGCGGCCAATTCTCATCAGATATTGTAGATGTATATGCTACTCCAAAGAAACGGGCACAAATAACTGTCGGAAATTATTATTTGGAAAGACTCAGTGGAAAGTACTATCAGCCGGAAGCCGTGAAAAATATATTAAAAAGCCTCAACTTTTCAATAATCAACGAATCTGCCAATGAGATTACCGTTGAAGTGCCACTCAGTAATCCTGACATTACTTTACCTGCAGATATTGTTGAGGAGATCATGCGAATTGATGGCCTGGATAATATTGAAATACCAGCTACAATCAAAATGACCCCGGCTATTGAAACCGGTTCATTTGATATCACCATGCGGGATAAAATTTCAGGGTGGCTTACAGGCAATGGATTTTCAGAGATATTCACCAATTCGATTACAAACAGTGCCTATTATAATAACACTACTCTTTCTTCCACGGTTAAAATTATCAACAGCCTTAGCGAAGAACTTACGATGATGCGGCCTACGATGATTCCTACGGGCCTTGAAAGCATCTCTTACAATTTAAACAGGAAGAATAATAACCTGTTTTTTTTTGAATTTGGAAAGACTTACTCAACTGGTGAAGCAGGAAAGTATAGTGAGTCGGAAAACCTTACTCTCTTTTTTACTGGTAATTATAGATTGAATACATGGAAAGAAAAGGAAGCGAAAGCGGATGGCTACTACGTGAAGGGGGTTTGCAATTCACTCTTGATTCTTGCAGGCTTGAAAGGCTTTTCATTTCGCTATAGTGGTATTGAAGATGCATCTGACTCTTTCACTGTAATGTGCAAAGATGTCCCGATCGCTGAAGGAGGAAATATTTCTCTACGCCTGCTCGATAAATTTTCGATAAAACAACCAGTATTGTACCTTACCATACTTTGGAAAAATTTAATCGACCTTCTACAAAAAGAAAAGCTTTCATTCTCAGAAATAGCTAAACTTCCTTCTGTAACCAGGGATCTTTCTATAATTGTTGATAAAAAAATTTCCTATCAAAGTGTAGAAGAATCCGTCAACTCATTACAACTTCCAAAACTTACAAAGTTTAAGCTATTTGATATGTTTGAGAGCGAGAAATTGGGCGTTGGTAAAAAATCTTTTGCAATTACATTTACATTTTTAGACAAAGAAAAGACTCTTACGGATACAGAAGTAGATTCTATAATGAAACGTATCATGAAAATTCTCGAAAAGGAAAACAATGCAGAAATAAGAAATGCCTGATAAAATGAAATCATTAGAACTACAAGTACAGGATATCAATAAAAAATTACAGCAGTTTATAAAACAGCATATTGCATTGCAAAAAGAAAATATGGTGCTTACTCAGAAAATACACGAACGAGGGGAAGAAGCGAAGACAAAAGATGAAAGGATTAATTTCCTGGAGATGCAAATGTCTATATTGAAGGCTTCATCAGGTAAAATGAACGAGGAGGAAAGAATTGGATTCGAAAAAAGAATTAATCAACACATAAAGGATCTGGAAAAGTGCATGACAATGCTAAATAAGTAACCCATGACAACACCACTTATCCCCTTAAATATTTTAATTGGCGACAGGTCATATCGCATAAAAATTCTTCCTGAAGATGAAGAAACAGTAAGAGCCACGTTAAAAATTATTAATGAGAAGATCTTAGACTTTCGAAGTCAATATGCAGGAAAAGATATGCAGGATTATATCTCTATGGTATTGATCTGGTACGCAACCCAGCCGAGACCTACAGATGCTTCCGGGATCCAGCAACGCGGTTTGCAGGAAATTTTAACCAAGATGGAAGGCCAGATTGATAATGTAATTCAGAGCAGTTAATCTCACGTTTAATTCCAATGATCTCCAGTAAAGCATTCATTCCCTGCCCATAAATTTCCACACAATTTATCTATCTTCGTCTACGCTGCTAAAAAAGTAGTATTCAATTAATAGTTGATTATAGATTATGAACCGAACTAAATCATTAAAACAAAATGGAACAATCACTCCCAATAATAATCGGTGCAGTTGCTTTAATTATAGGTATCGTTCTGGGTAAAATTTTATTTGCAAAAAACACGAAATTACAAGTAGAAAATGCCGGGAAAGAAGCTGAGAAAATATTATCCGATGCGCAATCTAAAGCTGAAACTTTAAAAAAAGAAAAGCAGCTCGAAGCAAAAGAACATTTTGTTCAGTTAAAGTCTGAACATGACAAAGACGTTTTTCAGCGTAACCAAAAATTAAGCGATATTGAAAACAAGGTTAAGCAAAAAGAGCAATCTATAAGTCAAAAAGAACAAAACGCTCAACGATTAGTCAAGGATAATGAGACGATAAAGGAAAATCTAAGCCGTCAAATTGAAGTGGTGAATATTAAGCGTACGGAGCTGGAAAAACACCAGGAAGAACACATTCGCCGCCTCGAAAAAGTTGCCGGTCTTTCGGCTGAAGAGGCAAAATCGCAACTAATAGAATCCTTGAGACAGGAAGCAAATTCTCAGGCGCTTCTTATTCAACAGGAAATCGTTGACGATGCTAAGCTTAGAGCAAATAAGGAAGCCCGAAAAATTATCATACAAACAATTCAACGCACAGCATCAGAACAGGCTATTGAGAATGCCATTACTGTATTTAATCTTGAAAGCGATGAAATTAAGGGCTCAATAATAGGAAG
>JBDUEG010000117.1:0-9293 GCA_040002575.1 Ginsengibacter sp. | reverse complement strand
GTCTGCAGTTTTAGAAGCTACTTCTTTCACCATTTGAGCACCCATATTTTCAATAGGATCTTCAAGCTCAATTTCTTTTGCAACAGTAACACCATCTTTAGTAATACTTGGTGCACCGAATTTTTTCTCAATTACTACATTACGTCCCTTTGGTCCAAGGGTTACTTTAACTGCATTAGCCAAAGTATCAACGCCTCTCTTCATTTTATTGCGGGCCTCTATTTCAAAAAATATTTGTTTTGACATATCTATTATTGTTTTAAAAAATTAAAAAAAATGGTTTAGTTCACTTTCATTAAAATGTCAGACGATCTCATAATTAAATAATCTTCGCCTTCAATAGTAATTTCAGTTCCGCCATATTTACCATACATAATGGTATCTCCTGCTTTTAATTGCATAGGAATTAAGTTACCGGTTTGCTCGGCGTACTTGCCTTTGCCTACCGCCACTACTTTACCTTTTTGGGGCTTTTCTTTTGCAGTGTCAGGAATTATAATACCTCCTGCAGTTTTTTCTTCAGCCGCATTTGGTTTAACCAGAACCCTGTCATCAAAGAGTTCAAATGATTCTTTTGCCATAATTTTTTATTTTTTTTTATTTGAAAATTGTCCAGGAGTCTGTGGATCTCCTTTTTGGAGAGTTCCCCTGGAGGGTTGCAAATGTACACGAATAATTATACCAAAGCCTTCAATCAGTTTTGTTGTCAGCGTTTAGGTTTATGATGGCAGACAGGCAGACGTTAAGTCGGTCAAAATTTCACGACTATTAACAATAACTTGTTATTACCCTCTTTAAGAAAGGTTCCAGTCATCTTTAATATCCTTCATTCGAGGTTCGGATATGCGGGATTTTAAATAATGGCCTTTTGCTTTCTTTTGCCTGAATGCCTCATATAAAGTAACGGCACAAGCCACAGAAATGTTTAGGGACTTGATTATCCCCACTTGTGGTATAATAAAATTTCCGTCAGAAAATTTCAGGATTTCTTCGCTCACTCCAAATGTTTCATTTCCGAATACAAGTGCTATCGACTCCGTAAAATCCAGGTCAAAAATCTCTACTGAGTCTTCACTTAAATGAGTTGTGTAAATGTGTTTATATCCCTTTCTGATTTCTTTAAAGCAACTTTCAGCTTCCGTAAACTGGTGAATATTTAACCATTTATTCGCAGTAGAGGAACTACGATAACCCCATTTTTTATGAGGGGGAATCCGATTATTTAAAATGTACACATCCTGTATGCCAACAGCATCGCATGTGCGCATTACGGCAGAAACGTTATGCGGGTCAAAGACGTTTTCCAATACAACAGTGATATCTGGTTGCCGTTTGTTAAGAACCGATGTAAGACGATTATGCCGTTCAGGAGTCATAGCAGCAAGGTAATTCAGAATTCGTTATTCGTCATTGGTCATTGAGTCATTGAGTCATTGAGTCATTTGGGCATTTGGGCATTTGGGCATTTAAGTGAGTGTCATTAGTTTATTTAGTACCTCATTCAATTTATTCACAGACCTGTTATTTAATGCCCATTGCCTATTGCCTATTGACTATTGACTATTGACTATTGACTTATTGACTAACCCAAAACCTACTTTGCACTCACCGGCGGCTTCCCTCCCTCTGGAACAAATATCAATGCATCTGAGTCAAGACAATAACGTTTATGAGTAGGTGCAGGGCCGTCGTCGAATACATGACCCAGATGCGAACCTGACTTTGAATCAACCACTTCCAGCCGCACACCACCAAGACTTTCATCTTTTACAAGCCTTACAGCGTCCTTATCTACTGGTGCGTAAAAACTTGGCCAGCCAGTACCTGAATCAAACTTCGTTTCAGAACTAAAAACTGGTTGAAGGCTTGCAGCAGAATAATAGGTTCCTTTTTTATAAAAGTGATTCAATTTTCCACTAAATGGCCTTTCGGTTCCCTGTTGGCGCAAAATATAATATTGAGCAGAAGTCAATTTTTGTTTCCATTGCTGGTCAGTATATTTTATCGGAAAATTCGCCCGGGAAGATATCATTTCAGGATCCGGATATTTTGAATTGTTGGTTTGGGATTGCGAGCAGTTTGTTAATAAAACAGAAAACATAACCGCTGACAGGTAGAGTAATTTTTTCATTTCGTTTTTTATTAAAATACGAAACAAAAGTGGCATGAAGATTAGAACGAACTGTTAAGATGAGAAAATGTTATTTGCCGATAAGCTAATTAGAATATTGAGGTTGTTTTATAATCTTGAATACCCCGGGAGTTTTTACACCTTCTATTTTAAGAAAGTAAACGCCTGCCGGGATGTGAGAGAGGAGGATAATTGTTTTTTGCGATTGGAGAACCTGGGTTACTATAAGCTTGCCGGCTACGTCATACAACTTTATCTTCTTACCAATGATGTCTGTAGCAGTTTCGCTTTTGATTATTAGCTCACTTGTGAATGGATTTGGATAAACAGTAATATTCACTTTGCCCGGAACACTGTCTACAGGAAGCGGACCACCCTGCGCCAGAGAACTATCACACACATTTGAAGAAAGAAATGAATTTCTTGGGTTTCCTAAAGCAAACTGGCTTCTCATTTTATTTTTCTGCCCGTTGGTAAAAAGATTCATACATGCATCGTCCGTGAAGTCCATATAGTTCATAAACATATCCCCATAGGTATTGACAGAGCATGATGAAGTGTGCGGAAATGTCGGACAATAACTATTATTCGTCTGTTGAGGAGGTGTATCATCTATCCCGTCATTACCACATTGCGCATCGCCCCACAAATGTTGTAAGCCAAGCCAGTGGCCTATTTCATGTGTTACGGTACGACCCTTATTAAACTCACTATTTAAAGTACCCGTAGTTCCAAACACATTGTATTGTATCACAATACCATCCTTGTCAGCAGGGGTGCCAGGCAATGTGGAGTAACCGAGCGTACGCCCAAAAAGACTGCATACCCAAATATTTAAATATTTTTTTGAATCCCACGCATCATCTCCGCCCTTTGAAGAAAGTTTCATCTCATCAGCAGATAGCCAAAATTGTTCTTTCGTATACTTCCTTATGATACCCGGAGTGTAGCGGCCGTTCGGATCTACCTTTGCAATACAGAATACAATTCGTGTGTCTGCAGCAATGTTCTGAAATGCTAGCGGAGTATTTTGTGCATCCTGATTGAGCCTTCGGTAATCTTCATTAAGCGATTTAATTTGAGACAACACTTGTGCATCACTTATATTTTGTGTGCTATTATTGTATAAAAGATGAATTACCACAGGTACTACAATTACCTCATTACTGATTGTATCTCTGCTGGTCGTAGCATTTTGCGCGGTTGACGGAGTTTCAACTATTGTCCCGGCTCTTTGAGTCAAATATACTGTAGTACCACAAGTCTGCGCATGTACATAAAATGCTAACGATAAAATAAATACTGTAAAACTAAATTTCATGCATTCCCTGTTTTTAAATTCATTTTGAAATGAACATTGAACGGGATCACATAGGAAGATTGCTAAATCAAAAAATTACATGGGATGAATGGAGTAGAGGTAATTTGTATTGAAACCAAGGCTGGTAACTGCAAAATAAATAAAAAATTTATCGCCGGTAACAGAGGTCAGGAGGCAAATAAAGCTATTAATATGCATAGATCAAAATTATAACACAATAAATTTATAAATGGCTTAACACCCATACAAAGGCCGTTTGCTACATTTACATTTTTAAAAATAAAATATTGGTAAAAATTCTTTCGGTTCTGTTGCTATTTGTATTGATTTCCTGCAATAATAATTCCGGTCCTGACACTGATTCTTCATTACCTTCTCCGGCAATCAATAATATTCCTGCCCCCCAACCGATAACATTCTCGGTTGAAAATGTATATCCTCACGATCCACATGCTTTTACACAAGGGCTCGAGTTTCACAATGGAAAATTATATGAGGGTACGGGTGAGTTTAAAGAATCCAGGCTTAGAATAGTCGATCCAAAAACAGGAAAACCTGAGAAGGAATATCTTATTACCGATCCAAAAATTTTTGGCGAAGGCATTACTATTTTTAAGAATAAAATTTACCAGCTTACCTGGGAAAATCAAAAAATATTTGTATACAATCTTAACGACATTATGCATCCTGTGAATACTTATAATTGGAGTTCGCAAGGATGGGGGATCACACACGATGACAATGACCTTATTATAAGTGATGGCTCTTCGAAGCTGTATTTTGTACAGCCTGACGATGTAAAAAAAGAGATGCGAACTATGAAGGTGATAACCGTTGCTGACAATCATGGAGAACTCGATAGCCTTAATGAGTTAGAATATATAAATGGTTACGTTTTCGCGAACAGGTGGTATAATGATAATATAATTAAAATTGATACCGGTAATGGCCACGCAGTTGGCATCATAAATTTTAAAGGGTTGCTTAATCAGTATGACCCTAATACTCCAGTCGGCGAAAATGCAGTATTAAATGGGATTGCTTATGACAGTACCGAAAACAAATTATATGTGACGGGTAAATATTGGCCTAAGTTATTTGAAATAAAGCTGAACTGAGGAGACTTGCCTCATGATATAACCTGAGCCATATATATTATTGAACTGCATTTTTCTACGTTCGCCATAGCCTTTATATTTGAAACCATTCCATTTAGAAATGCAAGCGCAGGATTAGATTTACCTCTCTTATATTTTTCACTTAGCAGGCTCACATAAAAACTGTCGTACCACATAGGCTTTTTTGAAACAATGTTAAAGCCATGTAACGATAATAATTCCTTAAGCGATTCCGGAGAAAAATGATAAAGATGACGAGGTACATCATAAGCGGCCCAATATTCTTTATAAACTTCTTCGTCATAGCTTGTATAATTTGGAACAGCAATAAGTAGCTTACCTCCCGGCTTCAACAAGTTCTTTATTTGGTTTATAGAGCCATGCAAGTCGTGCACATGTTCAAGCACATGCCACATGGTAACTGCCTCAAAACTTCGAACCGGTAATAGAAAAAGTTCTTCTGAAAGTTGCAATTGCAAGCCATATAATTCAAGTGCTCTTTTTCGGGCATTTGCATCCGGCTCAAGCCCTGTAACGTCCCAACCTGCTTGCTTCATTATATTTAAAAAAGCACCCGTACCGCATCCAATGTCCAGTATGCCTCCTTTTGTAATACCTACCTTATTTCCTACAAGATCTCTCTTTTGCCGTAATGTTTGGTTTCTAACGCGGTGATATAGTTTATTGATAAATCCTTCCCTGGTATCGGTATGAGAAATATAATTTTCAGACTGATAATAAGGGGCGATTTCCTCTTGCTCAGGAACGTTTTGAGTAAACCTCAATGTACAATTCCGACACTCCCAAACCTCAAAAGCCTCAAGCGATACAGTATAATCTTTTACAGGAAAAACAGGAAGGACATTTTTACTACCGCAAACGGGACACGAGTCGTATAAAATCATTTAGTTGGACTTCGTGCAAAGAAAATGTAAAATGTTCAAAGGTTTATTTCTGCTTCCGGCATGTTTGAGCATTTTGGTTTTTATTTATCTTTTATTTGATTGAATTTTACCGCTTCATGAATATCGCAATCATAAAAAACAAATTAAAGAGGACAGGGTATTTTGTTCCTTTCAACGTTCATTTTGTATTGCTACTAATAGCGTTAATATGGGCTGCAAACTGGCTGCTTAAAAACAATGCACTTCCGGAAACGTCCCGTACCGCAATTATTAATCTTTTTATTTCTGTTACCTGCTGGTTTGCATTGTCCATCCTCCTGGTTTCTTTTTTAACTGCATTTATACCATGGTTACTTTTTTTGATAAACAAAAAAAATAAACAGAGCAGCCTAAAAATAAAGATGGAAGAAAAGGCAAGCCGGATAAATGACAGCCAGTCATTATCTATTGCCATACATAATATTTTCAAGCCATTATTCGGCTATATCCGCTTAAGGCTTTTTTATGACGGCGAAAACATTTCGCCAAAATTTTCATTGATATCCGGCCGGTCAAAATATAATTTCTTTTCGAATTTTATAGAAGGCAACTTTAACTGGCCGGTAAAACATGTAAAGGAATATGACATCACTGCCGGCATCATTTATTTTGAAGATTTTTTTCAATTCTTTTCCTTCGCAACAATACATGGTGCCAACAGTAATTTTTTTACACCTCCGCCAGAATTCTCAACAACCGACCTGGTTGTTAAACCAAAAAAGACTGAAGAAACCACTAACCGTATTGAAGAAATAAGGAAAGTGGAAGGTGAATTCCTGAGTTATAAAAATTTCGAAAACAATGATGATGTAAGAAGAATCGTTTGGAAAATTTATGCAAAGAATAAAGAACTGGTTGTCCGTATTCCTGAAACAAATGATCCTTATGCCTCGCACATTTATTTTTATGCTTCATTTCATAATGCAATCAGCAATGATTTGTATAAAGAATTCAATACACTATTTTTAAATTATTTTAAAACAATAACCTGGAATTCTTATGAACAACTAAGCCGTCAAAATGTGCTCTTGCAATTCATACCAGACCAGCAAACAAAAACATATTATGCCGATGACCCCTCGCAAAAAATAAAATATTTTATCACTACTGCTTCCTGGCAAAAACAAAATGAGCTGTTACAATATTTTGATAACCGTAATGCATCGGTTCTCTGTATTTCATCATTCAATAGCCATTTGGAAATAGAAGAAATTATTGAGAAAGCTGGCAACGGGCTTGCTGTTGTTTTCGTGCGGTTAAGCAACAGTTTCGAAAAAATAAATATTACAGATTGGGCTCAATGGCTTTTCATAAAACCTGAAAAGAACAGCATCGATAAACTAAGGCTTGGATTTAATTTATCGCCCTTAAAAAGAAAGATATTGGAAAACGAAAGAAGAATAACAAACGCTCTGGAAAAAAGTAACTGTGAAATCCTGGTGATCTGATCGATCGCTTTTTTTTCAAGCCGCAGCAGACAATTATGGAAATAAAAAAATTGCAGAGCGCAAAAAAAATTACGGCGCAGTTCTTCCTGCTGATAGTTCCTTCTATCGTCGTGGGCGCATACATGTTATGGCACCTGAATGAGTATTATGTAGTTCTCGAAAATCAGTGGCTCGCTGAAAGTGCTTTCCTGGCAGCAGGTCTTATTGCTGGGAATATTTTTTACAGCTTCCGGTTTCGTTTCATAACAACATTTTTGCCTGCACTCTTAGTGATATTTATTCTCAGCAAAATTGTAAATAATACATTTACCGGCGAGTTCACTGCATTTTATGCCATAACTAGATTTTATATTTTCTCATTTTTATTTCTCACTGGTTTATTGGCGGGCTGGGCGTTCGCACGATTGCGATGGTTCCCAATCGTGATCTCCGCCCTGCTCATGCTAATTCAGATTTTAATAATTAGCAATACAACGGATATAACTGCAAGGAAGTTAATTGCGGCTTTTGCCCCAGTACTATTATTTGCTTTCTATATTATTTACACAGCTGAGCTTTTAAGAAATCTTAATGATGATGCTCCTAATTTAACCTGGTTTATTTTTAAAAAACTATTCGCGTTCGCCCTAGTAACAGGCATTGTTCTGCTAATGATATTTTCTTTTTTTAAAAAAGATTTTAAAGCGATAGAAAAACAGTATGGCGAAGGCGGCGTAAAACAGGAAGGCAATGCCGAAAGCCTCACCAAAGAAAACAAAGATGGATCTGTGAGCAATAAGAAACAGATGGGGTTAAGCGCGGGAAGAAAAGCCAACAAGGAGTTGGTATTTATTGCAAAGTTAGATAACTATTTCCCCAATTCTGAAACTCCCAATCCTCTTTATTTTACTTATGATTATTATTCGAAGTTTGACACACTTACACAGACACTTGAAGTCGATAGCCTAATGCCATCTAATGATTTGTTTCAACCTGATCCTTCAAAAATTCCACTCTATTTTACTCAATCAGATTCTTCCGTGCTGGATAGTGCAAAGGGCTTCCTGGAAAGAAAGGTTGTGAGCACAGAAGTATATAAAGCACTGCTATCTCCTCAGGAATTTCTTGCACCCAGCACCGCCTTTTTCTGCCAGCCTATTGCAGTTGAAAAAGAATATAAGCAACAATTTAAAAGCGCTTACCGGGCAAAAATGTACGTGAGTAATTTAAACAGTGCCTATTTTGTTTATAACCCTGCAGGCAATAAACAACTCGAAGAATTCCAAAAACAGCGCTTCGATGAATTAAGAAAAGTTTCTAACTGGAACAATGAAGACACCGGCTTTATGCGGTACTATACTTTTATTCCTAAGGGTGAAGATTTTGATTCTATAAGAGTTCTGGCAAGTGAAATAAGTAAAAACGCTTACACGCCTATCGACAAAATAATTGCCATAAGAGATTATTTTTTAAAAAAGGATGAAACAGGCCAGTCGCTTTTTAAATACACAGATAACCCTGGTGTTCCCGGCTTGCCAAGTGCCAGCAAACTCAACTATTTCTTATTTGAAAATCGTAAGGGTTACTGCGCTTATTTCGCCGGGGCCACTTTATTTTTATTAAGAGCGTTAGGGTTACCGACAAGGGTGGCTACAGGCTTTCTCACCGTTGACAGAAGTACCAAAAATAAAGGATGGTATTGGTTTTATAATGACCAGGCGCATGCATGGACACAGGTGTATTTTCCGGGTTATGGATGGATCGATTTTGATACCACCATTCCCAGTACGGAACAGCAACAATCACCTGCACCAGATGGTACTCCGCCGGTGACTGTTCAAACGGCGTTGTTTGTTACTAATGGAAAAGTGGCAACTATTGATACGGTAAAAAAACGGCTAGTGGTCTCAGTTAGTGAATTGATTTATCACGATAAAACATTTAACCTGGAGAAGCCCGTTGACATTGATATGGATGTTTCCCTCGCTACAGTTAGCAGGGATAGCGGGCAAGTCACTTTAAGTGAATTACGGCATGGAAACCAGGTAACTGCTTTATCATTTTCTGAACAGTTCAAAAATATTCCTCTAAAAGATAGTAATGATTATAAAGAAATTATTACAAAAATTCCACGACCGGCGCCCATTGACGAGATCAAAATAGTCGATACTACGCATGAAAAGCAACCTGTTAAATCAACTAAGAAGTTAGAACCCTTTTCATTCTCACATATTTTATGGACGGGCATTCTCGTCTTAGCATTATTAATTTGCCTTTTTTTCAGCATGCCATGGCTCATTTTTAAATGGCTTCATTTCAATGCAAAAAGATCATCGCCAAATAAACGCAAAG